>JAUWHQ010000122.1 GCA_030605805.1 Methanosarcinales archaeon
GGCTCATAGTAACCTCGGGGCTATTACCCCAAAACAAGAGGTGCGCTATGAGTCCTACTCGACATCGTACTCTTCCGATGCTGCGGGGGGGCGGCCCCGCACCTGGTCGGTCGTGGTATCAGGGCTTTCTGTCCCAATTTCTTACATAAAAAATAGGATAGAGAAATAAAAGAAATTCCATAGCATAATCTATATTTAACCCCTTACTAAACGAAATGCCACTACATTATTAATTACTATTTTTGTATCACCTCTCCAAAGAGTTACTCTGTGTGTCTGGTATGTATAACCACGATAGCTAACAGTGTCAACATTTTCTTCTATGTCACATTTATCATAATTATCGTTAAATTCTATTAATTTTGTTTCTTCATTGAATGTTATAGTAGTAATATATCCATACACTTTAAGTTCATGCCAGCGTGATTTAATCACTTTTGTTAATTCATATTCTACCACATTGTTAACAGTTTTTCTTACATCGCCTTTCCAAAGAGTTACTCTGTGTGTCTGGTAGGTATAACCACGATAGCTAACAGTGCCAACATCAGTTTCAACTTCATATTTATCGTAATTGCCGTCTAAGTCTATCAATTCTGTTTCCATTTCATCTAATGTTATTGTAGTAATGTAGCCGTATGCTACAGGCTTTGGCGTGGGCGAGTCGATACAACCAGAAAAAGCCATTGCGATACCGAGTAACATCAATATTAAAAGGACGATTACCTTGCATCTGTATTTTCTCATTATATCCTCCCCATGATCATCATAAGATAACCAACAGATATATTCCCCCCAGAGTTAAAAAACTTTTGGGTGGGGTATCCTATTCTATCACTGGAAAATTCGATTGTGCCAGCTTACGGTAACAAATACCTTGTATCTCCATCCCATTGAATTTCACCTGTACCCTTGCGATATTGAAGAACATTTCGGACGTTTCGTTTCCATTTGGGGATATCTGAGGTTGGGGACTGGGGCTCGAAGTCCTCGACATCCAAGTTCCCATAACGCTTTACCATCCGATAGATATCATCCAATGAAACCCAGCGTCCTCTTGGCATATACGTTAAGATCATGTCCCAAATTTCTGGAAGACGTATCATACAAGACCTCTCACGTTTTCATCATTCAGTTATATCCGAACATAGCCCATATATATCCTTCTGGACTAACTTCAATCCTCACATACTCATTCTTCATTCTTCCCCTATATTAAATTGTCCAAGCCCACCCCAAAAACACTTCTGATCACGCGATTCAGCCCGACCTTTATGCTCGTCGCGGTAAATTCATGAAGTCACTAAACCCCGCACTTAAGTACAAGGCTTGTACATCGCGATTTCATGCCATCCATCTTACTGTATGCTCCAGCATGTTCACCACGGTACGTCAACAACGATATCGCACGATACTTAAACATCACTGGGACCTCCACTTTGAGACTCATTCGTTCTTGTGGCAGCCAAACAGCTTGCCCCCAGTCTCTTCACCGCGTGATCACAACTGTCGCACCATCCACCTCAAGCACATCCACTGCTCTTCCACCAAGAACGATCTCGCGCTCGATCGCAACAGCATCTGCCGGAACCTTGAAAGTATCCGGACCGACCCGAGTCCGTATCATGCCGCGCTTTACCACTTGCGATACGAGTACACTTCATCGGAAAAAACGGCGTGAGCGGGATCGTATCACTCCTTGTTGCGGGCTCGTCTGAGATTCGGATCGCTGTCAGCGGAGATATTCCATGCACCTTTAGCATTGCCGCGTAAGTCATTGTCCTCGATTGTGCCGCCCCCCTCATCGTAAACCTCTATAGCCCAGTAGCCGTTTTTATTGATGTGGTTGCGGCGCAGTGTGGGGTTGCCGCCCTCACTGATCGTCACCCCAGAGTGGGTGTTTCCGAAGATGTCGTTATCCTCCAGCGTCCCCTGACCGTTATCCGAGACGGAGACGCCGATTCGCTTGCTATCGTGGATGCGGTTGCGGCGCAGTGTGGGATTGCCACCTTCCGTGATCCTCACCCCACCACATGCGTTTCCGAAGATGTCGTTATCCTCCAGCGTCCCCTGACCGTTATCCGAGACGAAGACCCCCATGCAACCGTGTATGCGGTTGCGGCGCAGCGTAGGGTCACCGCCATTCGCGATTGCCACCCCGACGGCGGCATTTCCGAAGATGTCGTTATCCTCCAGCACTCCTCGGCCGTCGAAGACGAAGACGCACATCTTGTCACCGTGTATGCGGTTGTGGCGCAGACGCGGGTCAGCACCATCGCGGATGACAACGCATGCAAGGCTCTGACTGGTGATATCGCATCCATCCAGTTCCAGCCGACCCTGAGCGATATCTACACCATACCGATCACCGCCGCCTGCCTGCCGCAGGGTCAGGTTCACCACTCTGCCCATTGTTGTCCGGAAGAGCAAGACATCTTTGCCCCTTGCTTCTACCACAACTTCACCGGGGGCGCCATCACCGATGATCTCGAGCGGCTTATCGATGACCAACCCCTCATTGTAAAGACCCGGACAAACAAGAATCCGGTCTCCGGGATTCGCCGCCTCGATTGCCTCTGTTATTGTGACATGATCCCCACGATGCATTTGATCCACCACGAGTGTCGGAGACTCGGTTTTGGCAGCCGGTCCCCGTGCAGGCTCGCGACTCTCGATCATAGATTCGATATCCCGCAGTAGCGAATCGGTTGCCGGGCGGCGAGTGATGCTTGCAGCCGATTCCGGAACCTCTGTCTTCTGCAATGCCTGCACGCGCTCCAGTGCATCGCGAATCTGAACCGCGAGTCGTGCCAATGTCTTACCAACTTGCGGGGAAGTGAAAGGCTCAAACCGCAGATCCCGCCAATCAGCGTACTGGTGGTCAACAATCGCATGGGCTAACTCGTCGCCTGCCAGTTTCTCCCTGTCATTCAGTAGCGGACAATCGACATAGTAGACAGGGAGGATGAGATCATTGCGTCCCAGTTTCTTCTCACGCTCGATAAACCGCTGCAATTCATCGCGGCAAGCCAGGCTGTTGAAGAAACTTGGAGTGATGATAGGGATGAGGAATGTGACCTCATCGAGCGACTCCTCGATTCGCTCCTTCCAATTCTGCCCCCAGAGGATGTCTTCGCGGTCCTGGAATATCGGAAACTCTTCTCCGATCTGTCTCTGAACTTCCGCGCTCAAATCTTCGCGGAACTGTGTCAAACGCCTAAATCTATCATCATCTGAGCGAGCGTAGCTCATGAATGCTACCGGTTTTCGTTTCTTCATCCGCAAGCCACCTCCTCGCCCCATCTACCGCGTGATCACAACAGTCGCACCATCCACCTCGAGCACGTCCACAGTCCTCCCACCAAGAACGACCTCGCGCTCAATCGCAACAGCATCTGCCGGAACCTCGAAGACCTCCGAACCAATCTCTATCCGTATCGCACCGCCACGCGCCTGCCGGGCTACATCAGCAGGATCGATCCCTGACAGCGCTTTAACGACCTTTCCAGCCTCTTTCCTGAATATCGGACCAAGCACCTTCATATCAGGCTTGACGCCGACCGCCCGGTGCTCAAAATCGGGCGTTCCGGCAATCACACGCACAGAAGTGTTTGCAGCGCCAGCGATGTCAGAAGACGGGAATACGGCGTCTGCATAGATCTCGATATCCTGAAGCGGCGCATTAAGTGCTATCCCGTGCTCTGATTTGTATCTCCTGACCGCCCACGCGATGTCCTTGATCCGCTCGCCCTCACGCTCTGCATCCGGATCGATCATCGATTCGTCCGCGATCGGGTACGTGCTTTCATGTACGCTTCCCTCTGCGGATGCGTGAAGCTTTGAGTACATCTCCTCTGCAAAGAACGGCGTGATCGGGGCAAGCAGCCTCGCAATCGCATCGATCGTCACCTTCAGTGTCTGCCTTGCCGCCTGCCGGTCAGGCGATGGCTCGCCATACAGCCGGTGCTTGACGAGTTCGATGTAATGGTCTGCAAGAACGTCCCATGCAAACGATCTGATCATCTTTAAGGCGAGATCGAACTGGTACCGATCCATCGCGTCGGTTACGTCCAGAATCAGTGTGTTTAATTTGCTGAGAATCCATCGATCGATGGGTGCAAGTGCGGCATCGCCGGTATCAGCGGTATCTGTGATATCACAGATATGCGGCAGCGCAAACCGGACAATACTCCACAGCTTCTGCTGGAAACGTGATGCTGCAACAACATCCTTCCATCTGAACATGATGTCTGATCCGGTCGACCCCCCGATCGCAGCCCACTGCCGAAACGCATCAGCACCGTGCTGCTCGATCACCGCTTCAGGCGCAACCGTGTTGTTCAGCGACTTACTCATCTTGTGCCCGTCGTCTCCGAGCACCATCCCGTTGATTAGTATGGTCTCCCACGGCTCAACCCCGGTAAGTGCCTGCGTCCGCAGGATCGTGTAGAACGCCCACGTCCGGATGATGTCGTGCCCCTGTGGTCTGAGCTGTGTGGGAAGCTTCAGCCCACCCGACTCATGTCCCGATGATCCGAGTCCATCAGGCGAGCGCCCGAATAGCCAGCCTGCAACCGACATCGCCGAGAGTGAGGAGTCCATCCATGTGTCGAGCACGTCTTCCTCGGGCACAAACTCGGTTGAGCCGCACTCACACGTGGTTTCCTCGGGAGGATTCGTCTCTG
>JAUWHQ010000096.1 GCA_030605805.1 Methanosarcinales archaeon
TATAAAATATTGGTCGTAAAAATGGTGAGATATATCTAACGATATGGGGTGGAAGTGGGCGAGAAGCAGTCTGCTGCAACCGATTTTCTACTACAGTGCCATCAAAAATTAGCGATCAGCCGTGGGAAAGGTGGGTTCTAATCCATTTTCGCAACCACATTCTTGACCTGCCGAGACTTTTGCAGATTTTGGAGGGTTGTTCACCTCTCTGATGTCGATTGACCGCATCGATACGCTCCTGTTCTTCTTCCGTATATGCTTCGGTTGATTTTGTCATAACGCATCATCAGATGCATTGTGACTTTTCGACACTCAAATCTCCAGAAATGTAAACGATGTGTTGAGCCTTTCCAGGGTAAGAAGTTGATGGTAGAAGGGAAACTGAAACTGTGAGGTGGTGAAATTGTCAAAACTTAAGTTTATTCTGTTATTTTTTATCCTTATTTCCATAATTGCTGCGGCTCTTGCTGAAACCAATCAGAACACAGCAGCAGATGAAGGAGGTATTTCGCAGGTGGAACGGATAACTATGTAATTGTCCATGAATTAGCCCATTTAATGGAAAGCAACCACACCGCACAATTTTGGAACATAATTGAAGCTCAGTTGCCATGCTCCCGGAAAGCAAAGGACTGGTTAAAGGAGCATGGTACAATTCTGGAAGAAAGTTTTTGAGTAAACATTGTCACAAACAGATGTTGATTTACCTCCGGTTACCTGAACATGTACCCCAAAACGATCCATCAGATGATCTTTCAGCCCACGAGCGGCGCGCCGTAAGATACATCCTCGAGTTCGACCGCTTTCTGCCACAACTCCATACAATCGCACCTGGCGCGCAGGTCATCGATCTCCTGTGAGATCGAGAACTTATTGATCGCGCCGGCAACGTCGGAATCGCACCTGCTGCAGTTGTGCGGACCACGCCTTGAGCCCGCACCGACCGGATCGGACGTGATTATCAGATCAGGGTTCTCTGTTTTTGCCTGCCGCAGCACGGCTATCGCACTCCATAGCCACGGCGGACGGTAATCGCCGCGCCTTAGCAGTTTTTCAACGAGTGTCCCCTTCTGGACGTTGCAGAGGTTAATCGAGACGGTTTCCACATACGGCGAGACGTCACGCACAGATTTAATGATATCTCTGATTGCAACGCCTTCTGAGAGGAACGGCGGCTTTAAAAGCAGATACGCCTTGACCGTGGAATCGTGCCGGTGAGCGACCCTGCTTGCGCGAACAAAATCCTTGAATAGAAAGCCCTTGTTGATGCAATCCAATCGGATGCGATCGTTGCTCGTCTCAACCCCGATCGCAATCTCGAGTTTCTTGCGAATCGTCTGCCTGCAGGCAGCCATCGCTTCATGCGTCACAAATTCAGGTCTTGTCTCAAGCAGCACCTTTGTGACGTCCGGATCATCATCAAGCCGCCTGAGAATCTCGGATGCTGCCGCAGGCGGCATCTCGGCTGCGTCCAGAAAGCTGCCTGACGTGAATATCTTCACCATGAACTCGCCTTCCGGGCGGCGTGCCATCGCATCCTCAAACTGGGCGACCAGATCTTCAGGCGACGGCGGGACCGGTGCACTGTCCCTGATAAAACCGCACATCGTACAACTCTGCCCGTCCCTTGACCTGTAACAGCCGCTTGTCCTGAGAATCATGGTCAGCGACCGAATCACGCCATCTGTGAGCCGGTCGTGCGACCTCCATACCGCAGCCGGTCTGTTCGGAGGATATGTTCCTTTGCGCATTGTCATAAGATCGGTGGACAAAGTATTTATCCATTGATCCTACAGATATCACAGAAATGAATATGACAGATACAATCTCTGTAAATACCCGCAGGTGAATCGCTTGGACGAGCAGAATAATGGACAGAATGAAGAAATAACATACGAATCGATCATACCGCTCGAGGAGTATCTCGCTGCAGGAATCCATATTGGTACCCAGCAGAAGACAGGGGATATGATGCGGTTCATCTATCGAGTCCGCTCGGACGGGCTGTATGTATTAAACGTTGAGAATACCGATCGGCGCATCCGCGCAGCATCCAAATTGCTGGCACGGTACCCACCCCAGAACATCCTTGCCGTATCGGCGCGTCAGTACGGGCAGCGCCCTGCCGGTATGTTTGCAAAGCTGGTCGGCGCGACCGCGATTACAGGCAGGTTTGTGCCGGGCACGCTGACCAATCCGCAGTATGCAAGTTACATCGAGCCCGAGATCCTTCTGGTGACCGACCCGATCGGCGATGCGCAGGCAGCCACCGAGGCAGTCAGCATCGGCATCCCTGTGATTGGGCTCTGTGACACCAACAACTCGACCTCGAATGTGGATCTGGTGATACCAACCAACAACAAGGGAAGAAAGGCACTTGCGATGGTGTACTGGCTTTTAGCAAAGCAGATCATCTCCTTACATGGTAAAATGGATTTCAATCACACCGTAGAGGATTTTGAGGCTGAATTATAACAAAGGAATTTATACGCTGATCCTGCGGTTGCACGATGATACCGCAAAAGAAGTCGGGAAACTCGGTAGTTTACATCTGAAGAGAGGGTTTTATGCATACACAGGCTCGGCACGCGGGGCCGGTGGCTTCAAACGGATCGGTCGGCATATCGACGTATTATCCGGCAGGAATACGACGCGGCGGTGGCACATCGATTATCTGCTGCCTGAGACCTCGTTTCGATGCGCTGTGGTATCGCCAACCGATCAGAACCTTGAATGCGCCATCGCAAGTGGGATCGGTGCTACATGCGATCCTATTCAAGGGTTCGGGTGCACCGACTGCTCATGCGCGTCGCACCTCCATTTTGCTGACGATGATGAGTACGAGCATCTACTGGATGCGGTCATGGGTGCGCATGTCAGCGCTGGTGGGAACGCTTTGATCTGGCGTGCATCGAAAATCTCCTGATGATGCCCAATCGTCCGGAAACACCTAAAGTCACGTCCAGAAAGACAGGTGTGTTTGATGTCAGAGATTTTGGTGGCGCCAGCGCAAAGCTGTCAAGCCCACGCGCTCACAGGCTTTGGGACAATATTATTCAACCGACAGCCTCGCCACTCCGCGACCCGCCTCCGCAAGTTCGGGCCACACAAGACTGAGCGCTTTGACATATATGCATAGTCCAGACTCATTTTTGCCTGTAGACACCGTTGAAGTGGTGAGCAAGCGATCCATTCGATAA
>JAUWHQ010000192.1 GCA_030605805.1 Methanosarcinales archaeon
TATAAAATATTGGTCGTAAAAATGGTGAGATATATCTAACGATATGGGGTGGAAGTGGGCGAGAAGCAGTCTGCTGCAACCGATTTTCTACTACAGTGCCATCAAAAATTAGCGATCAGCCGTGGGAAAGGTGGGTTCTAAGGAAAGTTGAGCACTAAACGAAAAATCGCGCCAACCGTTGCAGAGTATTTGGGTAAAACGGTCTCTTAAAAAATCACTGATTCTGATGGATTCTGTGGTTTCCAATCTTTGCGTCATCGCGTCTTTGCGTTCCTCTGATCTAACGCAAGGTCGCAAAGGTGCAGAGACGCAAAGTTGAGAGAGATACGCCCGCGTTTTTTCACATACGCGAGGGAGCTACCGTTAGCGACTACAGTAAACGTCAGAACCAGAAAAATCAAAGTGCGGTCGTTCATACGAACGTATCAAGAACGACCTGAGCGCTACCATCGCCAAACGTGGCGGCAACGATCACATGATTCCGGTCGGAAAGTCCTGTGTCAAGATTATATGTCCAGACCGAACCGACCGCAGGCTGCGAGACCGGCGTGGTATCCACAGGGTTTCCACCCACAGTTACGTTCAGATGCTGCACAAAGTCGGCACCTGGTCCGCCCACATAAGTGAAATCAATCGCTGTCGAGTTCAGCCGCTCAGCGGTCACCACCACAATCTGCATCTGGGGCAGGTTGCTGCTCATCCCGAATGCCATTGAACCGACGATCGATGCCAGTATTACGGTGATTGCGACCATCAGGATGGTTCCGATGACCGGAGAGACGGCGTCTTCGTCTTTTCTGATGTCTTTCGTTTCTATTTTCATTTTCATCATCTCTTTGTTTTGTCTTTCAAGTGGCGTGGCAACACTGACCACACCTCGATCGGCATCGCTGGTTATTGAACATAGTTATACCACATAAAGCTATCGGTTTATTACTCATATCAGTAAAATAATGTCAAATCGTCATTCCAGTTGAAAGAACCAAAAAAACCAAAAGTGGTTGCACGATTAGACAGACAAAAGAGTTATAGAGTTGCAGGTACGAATGAAAAAAGCATCTAACAAGAGAGGGATCACATAAGCATAAACACAACCCGAGGTAACCGTATGGAACTATCAGATGCCAGAAAAAAAATCGAAGAACTTGATACGCGTATCATAAAATCGATCGCGGAACGCACCGACCTTGCAGGCACCGTTCTCGGGTTGAAGAAGGCAGAAGGGAAGGGTATTGATGATAAAGAACAGAACCATGTTGTTCTCAATCGAGCCATCGATCTTGCAACCGAACTGAATCTTGATACCGGGTCAATCAAACAGATATTCGAGATCCTGATCAGAATGAACATCGAACGCCAGCATGAGCTGAGCGGTGAAGGAAACCTGCCTTAAATGTCACGAATTGTGATAATTCTTGGATCTGAGTCTGATATGCCGATTGCCGATCAGGTAACAGGAGTTCTGGACGAATCTGGCGAGAAATACGATCTTCAGGTCATATCTGCGCATCGCGATCCTGAAAAACTGGATGATTATCTCAAAAAGAGTGATGCGTTTGTATTTATTGCGATTGCCGGGTTATCGGCAGCCCTTCCCGGGGTCATCGCCTCAAAAACGGATAAGCCGGTGATCGGGGTGCCTGTGAGCAAGAAACTCGGAGGGCTCGACGCGCTGCTCTCGATTGTGCAGATGCCGCCGGGTGTGCCGGTAGCCTGTGTCGGGATCGATGACGGCAAGAACGCCGCGCACCTCGCGATGAGGATGCTCGGGATCTGTTATAACAATGCTTAATATTACTGAAATCCGAATGTAATGATAATCTAACAATTTTAATTAGAGGTAAGATATATGGGTACGAAAAAAAAAATGGTTGAACGGGTCCGTGACCTGATGAGCCGCCCTGAGAATATCAGGAACATCGGTATCGTTGCGCACATCGATCATGGCAAGACCACGCTCACAGACAACCTGCTTGCAGGCGCCGGCATGATCTCGAAGGAACTGGCTGGCAGGCAGCTCTTTATGGACTTCGATGAGGAAGAACAGGCACGGGGCATCACGATCGATGCCGCAAACGTCTCGATGGTGCACGAGTTTGAGGGTGATGAATACTTAATAAACCTCATAGACACTCCGGGACACGTCGATTTCGGAGGCGATGTGACACGGGCGATGCGGGCTGTCGATGGTGCGATCGTGGTCGTCGATGCCGTCGAGGGCGCGATGCCGCAGACAGAGACCGTGCTCCGGCAGGCGCTGAAAGAGAACGTCACCCCTGTGCTCTTCATCAACAAGGTCGATCGGTTGATCAATGAACTGCAGGTCGATGCCCAGAATATGCAGATCAAACTTGGAAAAGTTATCGATAATGTAAATAAACTGATTAAAGGGATGAGCGAGGAAAAATACAAGGAATGGCGACTTGATGCATCAAGAGGAAACGTTGCGTTCGGATCAGCGCTGTATAACTGGGCTATCAGTGTTTCTTACATGAAAAAGAGTGGGATAAGCTTTAAAGAAGTATATGACTACTGTACAACAGGTAATATGAAGGAACTTGCCCAGAGATGTCCGCTTCATGAGGTGTTAAACGACATGGTGATCAGACACCTGCCAGACCCGCGCGTATCCCAGAAACGCCGGGTTCCAGTGATCTGGCACGGAGATGCGGACTCTGATATCGGGAAACAGATGACCGGGTGCGATCCGGACGGCGATGTTGCACTCATGGTCACCAAGATCACAAGAGACCCACACGCCGGCGAGATCGCAACAGGCAGGCTCTTCAGCGGAACGCTTCGCCGCGGTCAGGAATTGTACATATCAGGCGTGTCAAACCCCGACCGGATCCAGCAGGTGGGAGTGTTCATGGGTCCTGAGCGGCTCGAGGTTGAGAAGATCCCGGCAGGGAACATTGCGGCGGTAACCGGGCTTAAGAATGCGAT
>JAUWHQ010000095.1 GCA_030605805.1 Methanosarcinales archaeon
GCACATATCATGTCGTCCCATCCTCGGCACTGCCACTATACACGAGATTAAATTATTTAAACGATGCGGTCATAATTCCGGAGCCACACCCTTCCCGGCGCCGGGTGCCCCTGCTCACATATACGCCCGCGCCCCGCATCACCGCCGCCCCTGCAAGCATCCCGCCCGCCCCGGCGCGGTCTGCGGCGCAACCGCCCCCCCTCTGCGTCAAGCGAAAAGGCGACACACCGCGGCACTCGATTGCCGGGCGGGCGGGGTCCGGTGCGGGCTATGGACGCCTGTGCTGCGAGATCCGCCGGGACGTGGCGGTGCGATGCCGCCTGCCTCGTCCTGAATCTCGCAAGTAAATGAAACGCCCCATTCCGAACTACTGGAGGGGCAGATGTGTTTTGTAGTATTCGCGGGTATATATCCACAGCGCGGAAGAACGGGTATCGTATGCTTGATGCGACTTTGGGATACGCTTATAGGGGATCCGTTTATTCATTCAGTCAATTATGTGGAATAGTCGAATAGGTGAGTAGTTACATCATTTCATTCTTTTTCGCATCTCTTTATAGACTCGCTTGCGTTTATCCACGATTATGAGCCATATAGTTTTGCTTCGGAGCGCATAGACAAGTCTGAAGTTGCTAAATCTTATGCGAAAACATTCCGGACAACCTTTGAGCGTCTTAAATCTATATGGATCTTCTTTTATTCTTAAAATCAGTTCTGCGAGTTGTTTTTTATCGGCTTTGCTTAATTTCTTTAAATCCCTCTCAAAGCGCGGATGTGCCTTTAACGTCCATACCACCATACTTCATCCTTTGAGAAGATCAAGAATCTCCGCCTCATTCAAGCCTGTTACCTCTCCACCCTCTATCTCATCAACCCGCATGTATACTTCTTTCATAAAATCAGGATCTGTTATTGCCTCTAATTCATCAAGTTTATCTTCTATTTCCGCAATCAGATTCCCCAAAATATTCCTGTCAACCAGAACTAAGCCATTTCCATGTTCATGGGGGACATTATAAATCCGCTTTTTTACACTTGTTACTTCGGTCATAATATCTAACTCATTTATTGTAGGGGGCACTTAAGTAGTTTTCGAACTTCTACCATCGAGAGTATCAAGACCCGGTACACCTCCGGCAATAGCAAGAAACAACACCCCACAACAGAAATCACCGGATTTTTCGACCGTGCCTACTTTCCGGAACCCGGAGGTTGGAAAACCAGGGAGCGTGACCGAGGGATGAAAGAGTCGAACAACGACATACAAGGTCTTCTGTGAACGCCCCCCGGTCTCGCCCTGATGCACCCCCCCACGATCACATCTTGCGAGCAATCCCGACGATCCGAAAAGGTGTCGTCGCCCCATACACTCCTGAATGAGAGTCGATGTCCGCGGACAAGACACGCCATTCTGGCGTCAAGCCGCCTGCAACTGCCCACACACGCCAGAGAAAGGGCGATACCCCGCAGCACTCGATTGCCGGGCGGGTTCCGGGAGCACAGATCATGCGGACATTTGTGCTGCCCGCGTTTCAGCACATTCCCAACCGATGCACCCCATACATCTGACACTTGAGTTTACGCCCAGTTTCAGAGGATCGTGCGGTTCAGTCCATCATCGTCCCGATCCCCTCATCGGTGAGCAGTTCGAGCAGCAGCGAATGCGGCTTGCTGCCATCGATGATGTGCACCTTCGCAACGCCGCCCTTAATTGCGCAGACGCCCGCGTGGACCTTTGGGATCATTCCCCCACTGATCACTCCTTTTTTGATCAGATCGTCAACTTCTGATGCGGATATGTGCGATACTCGAGTATCTTCGACCGAATGGTCAAGAAGCACCCCTGGCACATCGGTTAGCAGAATTAACTTCTTTGCATGCAGTGCTGTGGCAATATCTCCTGACACGGTGTCTGCATTCAGATTCAAACTGTTCCCGGCAAGATCTACCGCAATCGGCGCAATCACCGGGATGTATCCGCGCCCTGAGGTGATCATAAGGATCTCAGGATTGATGATCTCGGTCTCGCCGACCCAGCCCAGATCGATCGCATCCTCGACGCCCTCGACGGTCACTGGCGCTTTCTTGCGGGCAAGGATCAGTTTCCCGTCCTTTCCGGAGAGTCCAACACCCTTGCCACCGTATTTGCCGATCATCGAGACGATCTTCGTGTTTATGTTCCCAACGAGCACCATACGCGTGATCTCAAGGGTTTCTTCGTCGGTTATGCGTAAGCCCCCTGCAAATTCGGGTTTCTTGCCGAGACGCTCCATCTTCTCTGATATCTCAGGACCTCCGCCGTGTACGATGACCGGGTGGACTCCGATGCACTGCAACAGGATCACGTCACGGATGATGTCGTCAAGGATCGAGGGCTCGACGATCGCATTGCCCCCGATCTTGATCACCATGGTCGAATCTGCAAACTCCTGGATGTATGGCAGGGCTTCGATCAGGATGTTTGCTCTGGCGATGCTCTGGTTTTGCTGCATGGTTCTTTATGGGGGCTCACAAGTAATAATATGCCGGGGGCGCCAGACCAGCATCGATAGGTGGTGTACTTGCATTTTATAGCAAGATCGCTTAAACGAACATATAGGATATCGGCGCTTGGGTTTAAGCATCACGGCGACTGCATTGAAGTGCATGGGATCCATGCGATCAATAATGCAGTCGTGCAATGTCATCGGTGGTATGGCTGCTGATGGACTTGATCTTGAGCGCAATGGTAAGCTGAACGGTGTGGGGGATCGCGATCGTACAGGCTCTGGACTTAAGTCCGGGGTTTAGTGACTTATTCATCTCTTTTAAAGCCGTATCGATACTCCAATTCCCATCCAAATGGCCTATCCGAAGGAAGTTCAACTCTTACCATCAAGATCTCAGACATTGCTTTCACAAATTCTAGAAAATTTTTATGAATCTCACATATTTCCACTATTGCCTTCATGAGAGAATCACAACTTTGACCACCTCCCCAAAACAAATAGTTTGAAAATAGGTGATCATCATATTCAAGACCAGGCCCAAATTCAAATTCGTCTATTGAAATAGAATGCACTCTCGGCTTTTCAAACTTTTCATCAGCTATTACTCTTTTTACCCATTCAATGGGGTTTTTTCCATCATAATGGAATACCTTGTTTCGAAGAGGTATCAAGATATTATATAATAGTCCTTGTTTATTATCAAATTCATTTACATAGTTCTCTAAGATTGATGCGGCATTATTCTGTTCTTCGTTAAAATCATTCTTTAATTCAGCATAAAAAGGGAGTTTTGTAAATTTATGAAAAAGTTTCAACGCTTCGCGAAGTTGTGCCGCTGAAACGTTAAACAAAAAAATTTGTAATGACTCCATCCCCATTTCATAATCCAAAATTTCATATTCCCAAGCTTCATCTTCATCAAGAGAATCTGGCGTAGAAATAAAAAGAAGAATTTTTTGTATTTCTTTTATATGCCCTGCAGCCCTCATCAATTCTATAATATAACCTAGCTCATGCTCATCACCCTTAAATAGTTCAGAAAGGAAAAATTCATATGAATTTCTTGAATTTTTCATATGTATTAATTAATCGATATCCCTCTTAAAATTTACCACTACGTCTGAATTAATACATAGAACAAAAGCAAATCAGCAGAATTACCAAAGCCAGAGCATCCACACCGTTGCCCTATATTCGTACTTCACACCGCCACAACTTGAGATTTTTCAAACCCGACGATTGCCGAATTCATGGGATTCGTCCATTCGTGCAATTCATGATAAATCACGAATGCAAACGAATATCACGAATTACGCGAATCTGCTGCCACAGAATCTACTAATTCCACTGAAAAATTCGGATTATGCCGTGTGATTAAAATTTATGTCCTGGTTTGGGGGAGTCTCGGTTTTTCGGTCTGTCGTTAAAAAATCGCAGTTTAGGCCGGTGCTGAGCATACGATCCCATGGCTTGCGGATGCCCCCGAATTCATTCGGGTGTGGCGCGGTTGGGACTGCAGGGGTATATTGTGGTAAAATGCATCACCGGATATTGCCGGCAGGGGGCGCTTAGGGGTTTTTGCGCACACCCATGCGCCCCCACCTGCATCTCATCCAGGATTCATCCCTATCTGCGTTTCAGATCAGCCCGCCTCGCATGAAGAGCCCGGCGAAGAGTATCGCGATGATGTTCACCACCTTGATCAACGGGTTTAACGCTGGTCCTGAGGTGTCCTTGAACGGATCGCCAACGGTGTCGCCGACTACTGCCGCCTTGTGTGCG
>JAUWHQ010000142.1 GCA_030605805.1 Methanosarcinales archaeon
TGCGGCAATCGTTGATCTCGGATGCAGGGCGGCTGTTGTCACTGGCGGACACCTGCACGGCACCGATGTGCTGTGCCACGACACCGGCGAAGGCGATATCGATATCCGGCTGATCCCGGGAAACCTGATCAAAGGCGGGACACATGGCGCAGGCTGCACGTATTCTGCGGCGCTTGCAACATATCTTGCAAAGGGGCTTGCCACACCTGATGCATGCATTGCTGCAAAGGATTTTGTCATGCATGCGATTCGGGGGGCGCATCGCGTGGGCAGCGGAGTCTCTCCTGTCAACCAGATCGAACACATCCTCGTGGATGCAGCGCGGTATCGGGCGATCGCGGATGTCGGCGATGCAGTGAAGAGCATTGAGGGATGCAAAACGTTTGCAGCATTGATTCCGGAAGTGGGATGCAATATCGGTACAGCTATCCCGCAGGCGCAGTCTGCCAGGGACGTCGCTGCGGTCAGATCAAGAATCGTGCGATTCGGGGACGCAGTGCGCGCAATCGGACCTGTCGAGTTCGGTGCATCGTCCCATGTAGCAAGACTGATCCTTGCAGCTATGCGATTTGATCAGGAAGTCAGGAGCGCTCTTAATATCAGATATTCGGAGGAGATCGTCTCTACATGCGAGGCTCTTGGTTATACGATAACTTCCTTCGACCGGAAGGACGAACCGCCGCACCACCATACCATGGACTGGGGCACTGCGCATGCAATCGAGGAGACCGGCTATGTGCCGCAGGTCATCTATGACAGGGGCGGCACCGGAAAAGAGGCAATGGTGCGGATCCTTGGCAGGAGTGCGGTGGAAGTGGCTGATCTTGCCATCCGGATATCCGGCATCTGAATATGCTCAAGTCTGCCGGAGAGCTAACAATTTTCTGAGTCTTTGGTATCCGCGTTGCAGTCCCACCCGCGCCCTATCAGATTAACCATCTATTCAGCCGCTCGATATCGGTTTTGCAGAGTTCTTCCCGCCAGTTGAAACATATAATGAACCGCAGATAAACGCGGATGAACGCAGATTTGTTAACCGGATATCTGCGTTTATCTGCGTGCATCCGCGGTTAATAGAACTAAGAAGAGGAATGATAATCGGAAAGTAGTAAAAAGTCACTATAATTTAGATATTTCTCATTTACTTTTTTTATTGGTGAGATCTGTGTAACGCAAATTACCAAAGAGCCAATTTTCGTATCCACTTCAAAAAGCAGGGTAAAATTGTAATGGTCGGTTGGATGCGAGGACACACGCGAAAGACGTGAAGACAAAAATTAACAACACCCTTCGCGTCTCTGCGCCGTTGCGCCTTTGCGTTAAATTAAAAACAAGAACGCAAAGACGCAAAGACGCAATGGCGCAAAGAATAAAAATCCTTCTGGTCGGCGGCATGCCTTTGATTTTAAAATGGTGTCAGTTACCCTCTAATTTGAAGCGGATACCAATTTTCTTCGAACCCTACACAAAATAGGTCGCAGGATAGTGATTCGGTCAGGATTTTGTGAAGGCTAGGTCTCACGAACTACACGGATTTGCCATCCCCTTGCGACAGCTGACCCCTGGTGAGCGTACGGCAAATTCACTCGATCGCGTACTCAAAAACGACCGTAGCCGCCACAAAAAAGACGATATCAAACACACACAGTATCCTCAGTTCGGGGATGACATAGTCGCCTGTAAGCACCTTCGCTGTTGCAGGCACCAGCGCCATGATCAATGGAAAGATCACCGGAAACATGATTACCGGAAGCAGAAGCTCTCTTGCCTGCGTATTTAATGTCAGCGCCGAGAGTAGCGTGCCGACCGCGAGAAACCCGACTGTTCCGAGCAATACGACCAGAGCCAACCAGAATATGTTTGTCAATGTGTAATTAAATAAAACCATGAATATCGGTATGGCGACGAGCTCCATGATCACCATCAGCACAAGATTGGACAGCATCTTCCCGACATAGATCACGCTGCGATCAACCGGACAGAGCTTCAGCCCCTCGATACAGTTCTCTTCCTGCTCAAGCGCGAACGATCTGGACAATCCAAGCATCCCTGCAAATATAAATGTGATCCAGAGAATGCCGGGAGCAAGTTCGGTGATCCGGTCGTAATCACCGATCGAATCCCTGAATGAAAAGCTGAAAATCAGCATGATGAGCAGTGCAAACACAATCATCGAGTTCAGCATCTGTTTCGTCCTGAACTCGGCTGTAAGGTCTTTGCCTGCGATTGCTATGCACCGCCTCATATCGCGTAAACTATGTGCGATGATACATAAACATGAGCACAACCTTACTTTCGGAAGATACCAGGACCGGGAAATCGCAAACAGCCCCGGCAAAGTCATAATGTTAAATAACATCACAGATATCAGAGACATGATGACCGGGATAACAGATCAGGATCGTGCTCTGTTCGAGGCTGGAATCAAGCTTGGCGCCCTGTACCACCAGTTTACCGGCTCTCCGGTCAATCCGGATACCGCAGAAAGCCTTGAGCTGGCAATCAAGGACAGCATATCCTTGCAGCCGTGTGTGCGTGAGATTTCGGTGTCCATCGATCGTGAAATGGTTAAAGAGCGGTTGAACGATTTCGGATACTGCGAACTGGACGGCAGAATGCTTACGGTGACTGCAATCATCGAATTCGGCACTGCGGTTGTGTATGCCGGCATGAAATACGATGAGGATGCGGATTATCCGATGATGTTTCTGCAGCGGATCGAGGTGCGATGATGACGTGCACAGGATGTGCGCTTCTGTGCGAGGATATCGATGTGCGTGATGGTGAGGTGAGACATGCATGCCGGATCGGGACTGCGCACATCCTGAACCGGCAGCAGATCGATCCGATGGTGGATCAGGAGGTAGTGGATATCGATGATGCGATCAGGCACGCTGCTGCCCTGCTTGCGGACGCAGAAAGACCGATGTTCCTCGGATTTGGCAATTCCATCACAGAAACCCAAGCGGCAGGCGTTCGGCTGGCAGAGAAGATCGGTGCGGGCATCGATCCATGCTCGGTTCATACGAGTCTCATCGATGACATCGTTCACAGCCGGGTCAGGACCTGCACGCTGCCAGAGGTGCGGGATCAGGCAGACGTGATCCTGTTCTGGGGCGCGGATCCGATGAACACGCACCCGCGGCTGATGTCAGGATATGCATACTATCCACGCGGCAAGAACCGGCAGCACGGCTGGGAGGAGGATCGCACCGCAATCGCGATCGACGTCCGGAGATCGCACACCGCAAGCATCTGCAAAAGTGTGCATGAGATCATTCCGGGTCGTGACGTTGAATTTATTGATGCGCTCATGCTCGCGCTCCGAAACAAAGTTCCAAAGACGGTGTATGACAGCAAACGGGTCCTGAAACTTGCAGGCACGCTCAAGAAAGCTGAGTTCGGCGTAATCTTTGCAGGATCCGGCTTGGTGGGATCGGTACCACGCGACGCGATCATCCGGCTGATGGATGAACTGAATGAGTTTTCGGATTTCCGGATTCTCCCGCTCTTTTCTCAGTACAATCTGCGTTCGATCGCCACGGCTGCTGCGTGCGAGCACTCAGGTGGATGCACCCCCACCCCTGCCAGTCTGCACGATGCTGACTGCTTGCTCTGCGTCGGCTTTGACCTTGCAAGCTCGCTGCCGCAGGCGTGCGACATCGATGCCAGCATAATCGTGATCGATCCAAGCGAGACCCTGACAGCGGGTTGCGCCGATGTCGTGATTCCGTGTGCGGCAGGCGGCGTTGACCTCGCGGGCACTGCGGTGCGGATGGACGGCACCAAGATCGACCTCCCGAGCATCACGAAAACCGGGCAGACTGGTGCTGGTGCGCGGATATCCGATCTGAGCATCATGAACCGGCTGCTCGAGGCGGTGTGACATGTCAGGGAATATATCAGAGATCAGGTTCGATCGGTTTCTTGCTGTGCCTGAACGCGAAATTACGATCGTCAGATATCATGACATCTTCCAGACAGAGGCAGCACTGAAACACGGGAAGTTCAGCAAGGAGTATCAGGACTTATCCGCAGTTATCGTGCTTGATCCGGCAGATCTGAAGAAGATTGATGCCAGTGACGGCGATCATGTGAAGATAAGCAGCGAATACGGAACCGTTGTCGCTGTGGCGAAGAAATCGGAGGAAAAGAAGGACGTGAGGGCGAATGAGGGGCATTCCGGAGTCGGGTACATGCCTGCAAGCGTGTGGTCGAATATTCTTGGAAGCAAACCTGCGTCTGCGAAGGTGAGCAGGTCGCAGCAGAAGATATCTACGGTTGGCGAGTTGATCCGGGTTTAAGGTTAGCAGAGGCAGACAAGTGCATCAGGCAATCAGAGAACACGAGTAACACAATGATCGAGATCAAAGACTTATCCAGGGACTGGAAGGAATTCTCACTCCGCATCGACCTGCACGTCAAAAAAGGAGAGTATTTTGTAATTTTGGGACCGACAGCCTCCGGAAAGACGCTGCTGCTCGAATTGGTTGCAGGTTTTTATTATTCGGGTGGTGGCAGCATCGTAATCGATGGAAGAGACGTCACCGACCTTCCGCCGGAACAGAGGGGCGTCGGATTTGTTTATCAGGATTACTCGCTCTTCCCACATTTAAACGTGGAAGAGAATATAGAATTCAGCTTGAAACTCAAAAAAATCCCCATCGATGAGCGGAGGCAGAAAGTGGAAGAGATCATGGATCTATTAGGCATATCACATCTGGCGCACCGTTATTCGATCACGCTCTCAGGCGGGGAGCAGCAGCGTGTCGCACTTGCGCGGGCGGTTGTGGCAAAGCCGCGAACACTCCTCCTTGACGAGCCGCTCAGTGCGCTCGACAACCGGACGCAGAACCTGCTCCGGGATGAACTCAAGCGGATCCACCACGAGGCAGGGCTGACCACGATCCATGTCACCCACGACCAGACCGAGGCGATGATGCTTGCGGATCGCATCGGCGTGATGATGGAAGGCATAATCGTGCAGATAGGAACGCCGGAGGAGGTCTTTGGCAAGCCGATCACAGACGATGTCGCAAGCTTCGTGGGCGTCGAGAACATCCTCGATGGCAGGGTCGTGTCAAACAGAAACGATCTTGTGACCGTCGATGCCGGCGGCGGATACCTGATCGATGCGATATCAAGTTACCCCAAATGCGCCGCGGTCCGCATCTGCCTTCGCCCGGAGGATGTCACGATCACGGCAAACAACGATCCGAGCAGGAAGAGCAGCGCAAGAAACTCCTTTTCCGGCGTGATCACCCGCGTCACCTCGCTTGGCGCGATGGTTCGCCTCAAGATCGACTGCGGATTTCCGCTCATGGTCCTGATAACGAAACGATCGGCAGACGAGCTCGGGCTCGATGTCGGCTCTGGTGTCGTCGCTTCGTTCAAGGCAACCGCGGTCCACCTGATAAAAGCGTGAGAAAAGGGCGAGGGCAGCCATCCGACCGGATTTGGGACAATATTATTTGACCAACAGTCCTATTATTTCGCGATCTGCCTCTCTGCAAGTTCGACCACGCGGCACCCTAAAATAGACTTATGTTGTTCCTGATTGCTGCGAATCATGCAATCGCCGATCCGATCAGAAACCTGTAGACAACCGATTTAGATCAAAGAGCGTCAAACACTCGTTGAGATGATCTCATCAAAAGCATCAACTACGTAGCGCAGATCATCTTCTGATAGCCCGTACGTGCTCAATTTGAAATACTTTGTGAGTCCGGACTTGATCCCGTGAATTTTCCGTTTTTTGAGTTCCTTGTACAGAAAGAACCTGCCTTTCTTCGCGTGTTTCGATATCTCGTATAAAACAGGAGTCTCAAAGAACATAAGATCATGATTGTGCGGTTTATCACCCATCTGGACCATGCCGAGGTTTTCCATCTCTGTTGAGAACCATCTCGCCTTTTCAACCTCACTGTCCCATTCTGCCACCCGCGCCCTCACCGCGGGAAAAGATGCGAGCAGCGTCATGATCGTTGCGCCGCGGGCTGTGCATCCAAGGAGTTCGATCTCCTTGTTCTTGTGGTATCCCGATTTCCTGAGCACTGCCTCTTGATGCGGCTCATTGATCCCGAGGACTCCAACAGGTCCGCAGGCTGCCATCGACTTGTGCCCGCTCCCGACGATGAAGTCAGCGCCAAGCTCCTTCGCAGAGACCGGCATGCGACCGACAGAATAGGCACAGTTCAGGAGCAGCGGCACATCATAATCCTTGCAGATTGAAGATACCCTCTTCGCATCCACGATATTTCCGTAATTCCCGTCAGGATATGTCAGAAGAGCCAGAACCACCTTCTCGCCGCGACCGAATAGGTCTTCGAGCAGATCGCCGTACCCTTCCGGCTCAACCCGGTATTGAGGGCGATCCGAGACCGGTATCAGCGATACGTCGAGTCCCGCGCGCTCTGCCGCAACAAGGGATGTGTAGTGCGCGTTCCCGTCCATGACAACGCAGCCCCCCTCTTCTCCAAGCGCATGCATCACGGCGAATATGCCCTCACGCGCACCGTTCGTGACCCTTGCGTGATCTGTTCCGAGGAATTCCGGCAGGTCGCGGTGCACAAAATCATGGATCGGCGGCTTCTTGATCTCTTCGAGGTTGCCGGGGCAGAAATCGCAGATCGAGTAGCCGTCGCCCCATTCGGCGAGCGCGTCTCTTGCTTCCGGGGTCAGTATCCCGCCGCGCTGGAGCGGGTCGATGTTGATCATGCCGAGCGTGCTCCGTTTGAGTGCGGATCTCTTTGTCATCGCGGTTTCACTTCCTGTGCGGCAGTTTTGTATTGGTCAGGCGCATCATACGAAAAACCTGTTGAAAAAGAACGTCTTGTATTCGATAAATTCAATATTTCTCCATTCACAGAACCGGCAGAATGGTTCATCGCTTGAAAGGATCACTGCATCGGTCTCTTCATAAGCCTTCAATAAAGAGACATCAGCCAACCCAAATTTTATACCAGCATCGTGGATTATTTTCTCTTTATCAATCCGGATTTCTCCTATCTTGCTCAAGAACATTCCATAGCTATGAAAGAACTCCTCGATCCCCTCTTCCTTCAATTTAAATTCGCTTCTCGCTCTGTACAACAGTTCACTCAGAATGTATGGCGTTATGCAAAACTGCTGGCCAGATGTGAATAATCTGTCTAAGAAATTAAACTCTTCAACAGGGTCACCACAGAGGCAGATATCGGCAAGTTTATCGTTCCGAAACGCACCCGTCGCGTGAATGAGAAGCGGACCGGTATCGATTACAATACGATCGGCACTCAAAAATACATCGTACAGAGTCTTTGAAACACGAATCAAAGTATTTCACTCTTGTTCTATCTTTTCTAGATCGAGAATCGAACCATCTTCAGGATCGACTTTCACTTTGTATTTACTCGGTGATCTTGCACCGAGTCCGGGGTAAAAAAGGCAGGAAACCTCCCAGCAATTCTCATCCTCGTTCTTCTTGATATCGATAAGCTGGAAACCAATCACGGTATAAGTTCCATGAACGGCTTCAAAATGATCCCTAACGGCTAACGCTGCTGCTTTTCCATCGATCATACTCTTCCTCAAATTAGGTCTATGAATGTGCTCTTCTTAAATCTATCTAATCGAGCGCAGGTCGCTCGCCCAGGATCGGAACCCGGGTCCGCAATGCCAAAAAAATAGCGGATGTGCCGAATTGATCGACACATCCCCCAGAGGTTTCACCACCTCTGAACGTATGTGACCAGATCTCGCTTTGCCTCGAAGTTGTCCTCCAGCCGGTCAACCATCCTGTGATACAGCGTGTTGAGCGACGGGAAGCCCCATGGATCTTCGAGATGGTGAATAGCCCAGGATGATGCCTGTTTCGCATTCATCTGACCGCTGCTTATGAATTCCACAGCGTCTTCGGCTATCTTGTCGATACCGATGAGATCGAGCTCATCAAGGTTCATCTTCACTTCGACGGGTTCAACATGTTCCAGCATTTATTACACCTCTTTCCCTTTATGTAATACTTTATGTAGCAGTAGCAACATGAAATATTACTAAATTTAGTAAACATGTTAATCACATATAAACATTTCTATCAGGTGGGACTACCAGCATTGGTCTTTCCGAATAATATTCTAACCAACGGTTTTTCAGATTTGCCATCGGACACGGATTTGTGCATCCACCGCTTTTGAGATATGTTATTTTGTCATAACACATATTTTATTTTAATCACCGAGCAATCCGCCGGTGCTGATCGATAAAACCATCTCGTAGCTATTCCCGGTTCTCGCATTTCCCGATCATTGTGGCATCGTAGCCCACTCGCACGCCCGGATCATAAGGCAGAGCTGGCACCAGCCTTCACAACCTCACAATGGCGCGAGACCCCAGTCTCAACGAAATCGCCATATTGCCGCTCATGTAACTCATGGCTCCTGCTAAATAGATCGCCTATCTGGGAGAAGTGCAGCCAACGATTTCACATTCCATATTTGTAGCTCCAAAACCTATATTCCACGCTATTTATGTCTAATTTAATTCATGGTTCTGCGCGCGGGCATCTGCGCAGTTGCCACCATAACAGGGAATACTATGAAAATTCATTGCATCGATTTATGGGGTGTTATTGGCATTTGATAAATAAATCGGCATTTTTTTGAGTAAATCGATCATCCCTTTCATTATATATTACATTTGTTATTATTATGCTCGACCGATACATTAAAGAACGATTGGATTTATTGTCGATATAACACAGCAACTGAAACGGATGTGCTATTATCGTAGACGAACTGGACAAACAGATTCTCAAGGCAATGTCAGAGGGCATTGGTGTGGGGCCCAGATTGGCTGAGCTTGCCAGACATCTCGAGGTTCCAAGAAGTACTGCGAACCTGCGTGTCCGTATGCTCACAGAAAAGAACATTATCACAGGATTTCGTCCCCAGATCAACTGGGAGGAACTGGGATACTATATTAATGGCTATATCGGGATTGAATGCCCAAAACCGATTGTTGGTGATTTGCTCGACTTTTTAAAAGATCAGGAGTGGGTTTTTGGAGTGTGGGAGGTCACATCCGGGAAATATGGGTTGCTTGTGATGTGCCGATTCAAACAATACAGCGAGATTGAACAGTTGAAAACGTTTACCAGAACTGTACAAGGAATTCGGGACGTGGATGTGTTTTTGCTCGGATCATATCATTCTCTGAAATGATTGTTGGGCAATCTTTCCATGATCGACAGATATATTATAGTTCACGAGGTCGATTTTAAGATAGGTCATGAAACTTACAGCTATCCAGATCGAGATTTTAACGACGCTTATCAGTCTTTTCCGCAAGAAAGGGCGCGCGGTGAAAGGAGATGAGATCGCCGTGGTGATCGACCGTACTCCGGGCACCGTGCGGAATCACATGCAGGCACTCAGGGCACTCGGGATGATCGAGAGCGTGCCCGGACCGAAAGGGGGCTACCGCCCGACAAGCCAGACTTATGATGCCCTTAATATCACCAATCTGCCAGACAAGACCGAAACAAACATATATCGCAATGGTAAGCTTGTGGATGACGTGACTGCATGTGAGATCTCATTTACGACCGTCCAGGATCCGAAAACATGCAACGGCAGGGTCAAGGTCGTGGGCAATATTCGCAAGTTCCATGATGGCGACATCATCAAGATCGGACCAACACCGAACAACAAGCTCGTGATTCGGGGGAAAGTCATCGGGCGGGATGATACGAGAAACATCCTGGTTTATGCGATCTCGGATGTCATCATCCTGCCAAAGAGGCGCATCAGAGAGTGTGTCAGCAGCAGCCGTATTACGATCGATGTGTATACTACTGTGAAGGAGGCTGCTGACATCCTTCTAAAAAATGAGATCAACGGCGTTCCCGTGACTGATAAAAATAATATCGTCGGCGTTGTGACGTTGACCGACATCGTAAGAGCTTTGATCGCCGGATTCGTCAATCGGAAGGTGTGGAATATCATGTCAGGGGATGTGGTTTCGATCGATGGCGATGCATCGATCTCCAGCGTTGCAAAACTCTTTGACCAGTACCATGTCAACAACATCATCGTGGTCGTCAATGGGAAACCGTATGGCGTTGTATCAAAGGGAGATCTGCTCAGCGACCAAGCAGGCATCGGCGAATCGATCATCGCACCCGCGATGAGCGCTTGATACGGATACCGGAGATACCTCAGGTCCCGGCAATCCTTCTGATCACTCGGATTACCATGCTGCATAGATGGGGCGTTCTTCAACATCCGCCACCATCGCACCACCAAGTTTGGAGTGTAGTATGCTTCGTACCCGCCCGACACCCTCAGTGACCAGTTGGATGCGCGCCATCTGTGTCTCCCGCTCCTCATAGAAGAGATCGTTTCCCTGGACCACTCTGTGCATACTGATATCGAGCTGCTGCACTCTGGCGATGATCCCTGTTGTGCCGATGGTGATATCGTCGTGACTGGTCGATGACAGGAAGACCGGATCACCGACATTGATATGCAGCACGGAAACAAAATTATGTGGACTTCTGATCTCGATGGTGCGGAGTGCACGATTTTCCAGATCACGCATCGTGTTATTTGACAGTCCGGACAGTACAATACATTTCATTGTGAATCACCCATACATCGAGAGTGGATGTGGCGGTTCCTCCTCCATTTCTATCGTATGTCTGATATCCTCTGCGAGTTTCTGCATCTCAAGTTCGATCTGCCCTGCCTCCACGATCAGTTTTTCGGTATCGATCGAGAGGTTGTACAGATCGTTCAGGACCTGGATCACAGCAACCGCGGCAAGCGGATCCGGATTTGGGCTGCGAGTGCTTCCGAGGAGGCTGATCGCAGGAAAATTGCGCGACGCGCATTCGGTCACGATGCTTCCCGCAATTCCGGAGATCGTGCCCATCTGAAAGATTTCAACCAGTTTCCCGATGTTTTCAACCCTTTCCTTTGTTGTCGCTGCACCAAATACGATATGCTTCTCAGCCTCCAGTGGGATGCCGGCAACCGAGACGACCTCGCGGGCGTTGATCGATACCGCCCAGTCGATGAGCGACTTACTCACGATATAAGCGATAGTCGGATGGATCGGGATGTCCGAAACCACCACGATCAGCTCGTTCTTCGCACTTTCATATATCCGCACCGGCAGGTTCACCCGCCCCTCGAGCAGCATCGCAACCGGCGGAAAGTGCCTTGATTTGATCGCGCCTATATACTCCATATCAAGTTCGTGTATAATCTGCTGGCTTGCAATGCTTCCCACAAGTCCGATTCCAGGAAAGCCTTCTACGATTACCGGGTTGCTCGACCTGGGTTTTCTTGCAATCACCTCAACTTCCGGATCCGGTACCATGATTGGAAGTAATTGGGGTGCTGGTAGATAAAGATTCTGATCGCCCGGGAGTTTGGATAACGCTTAATAGTGAACACATCCAAAGATCCTACTTCATCGGCGGGAACGCTCCCGCAGGGATGTGACTGCGAAAAAGAGCAGTTGAACCATAAAACAGGTGAATTTGCAAATGACAAGATCGTTTTACACATATATCAGAGATGCATGGAAGAATCCTGACCAGACCTACGTGCGCGACCTCAGATGGCAGCGGCTTCAGGAATGGCGCAAGGAACGAAGCGTGGTTCGGATCAGGAGACCGACCCGCATCGACCGCGCACGCTCGCTTGGTTACAAGGCAAAGCAGGGCATCATCATGGTGCGTGCGAAGGTGCGGCGCGGCGGCAGACGCAAAGCAAGATACATACGCGGGCGGCGGACAAAGCGCATGGGGATGCACAAGATAACGGCGCGAAAGAGTCTGCAATGGATCGCTGAGGAGCGCGCAAGCCGGAAATACAAAAACATGCAGGTTTTAAACTCGTATTGGGTCGGAGAAGATGGGAAACACAAATGGTTTGAGATTATACTGGTCGATCCGAACCATCCTGTGATTAAAAAAGATCCGCACCTGAAATGGATATGCGACGTCCGCGGTAGGGCAGAACGCGGCTTGACCAGCGCCGGACGAAAGGGGCGGGGCTTGAGAACGCGTGGTAAAGGCACCGAGAAGACGCGACCAAGCATCGGTTCACATCGAGGGAAGTAGAACCGTTCTGAGATTTGTGAGAAGTCGGCTACCCCAAATGGCAACACCTACAAGCAAGGAGAAGCCATGGTCACGACACCATCCGCTTCTTCCGCAGCAGGCGGTGGTACGCGATTGCAAAGCGGTGCGCCTCGTCCCGGATCTCCTGTACAAAGAGCGAGGCGGTCTCCTTTCGGTCGACCGGCAGAGGACGGGCGAGAGCCGGGGCGTAGATCTCTTCCTCTCGTTTGGCAATTGTGATGATCGGAATATCGAGCCCGAGTCTTTCAAGCTCTGTGCGGGCTGATGAGAGCTGTCCTTTTCCCCCATCGATGATGATTAAGTCCGGGAATTCGCCGTTCTCCTTTTTCAGGCGTGAGTACCGCCTCCGTATGACTTCGGCGATGGCGGCGAAATCGTCGATCTCCTCAACCGTCCTGATCTTGAACCGCCTGTAATTCTGTTTATCAGGCTTTCCTGACCGGTACTGCACCATCGAACCTACCATCGAGGTGCCTGACAGGTGGGAGATATCGAAGCACTCGATGACCTCCGGAATATCCGGAAGCCCGAGAAGATTTTTCAGCCTCTCAAGTTTGAGCTGCCCGCCAAAGAACGTGATCTCGATGTTTTTCCTGACAAGATCGAGCAGTTTCTTCTTCTCTCCTCGCTTTGGAACCGTGATCCTGACCCGGCTCCCCTTTCTCAGGGAGAGAAACCGGATGAGCACGCCGCTTACTTGGTGCGGGAGGATTATCTCTACCGGTGGGTCATGTTCTGCGTAGTACTGCACAAGAAATTCGTCGATCACCTCCTCGTGCCCGTCAAAGACGAATTCCTGCTTTTCTGCAAGCGTCCCTTTGTATACGTTGAAGAGCATGAGGTAAACCTGCCCGTCGCTTTCCACGTAGTTGACCACATCCTCATCATAGCTCTTCTGCCGGTCAACATGCTGGCGCTCTGCGAGACGCTCGATAGCAGCGATCTGGTCTCGCAGTTCCATCGCCTGCTCAAATTCCTGGTTTTCAGACCGCTCTGCCATCTCCAGCGACAGGGACCTGATCAGTTCGTCTGTATTTCCGCGGAGTACCGATTCAGCCCTGCCGACCTGCATGCGATAATCCCCACCATCGATATTCCCGATGCACGGGGCGCTGCATGATCTGATATGGTGGCGCAGACACGCCCGTCTCGGAAGCTTTTTGCACGACCTCAGCTTAAACGTTCTTTTTACGACCGAAAGTATGTAATCGCGCTCTCTTGCAGAGACGAACGGTCCGAAGAACGTACCATCGCCGCCTGCCTTTCGTGCAATGCCGATTCGTGGAAATTCGCCGTCTGTGATATGGATATAGGCGTAATTCTTCGCATCCTTGAGATCGATGTTGTATCTCGGCTGGTGTTTCTTGATGAGCGTGTTTTCAAGAATCAGTGCCTCGATCTCGTTGTCGGTGATGATGAAATCGACAGACGCTGCTTTCCGCACGAGGGCTTCCGTCTTCGGGTCCGGGTCATGCCTCCTGAAATAGCTGGAGACGCGTTTTTTGAGGTTCTTTGCCTTTCCTATGTAGATGATGCTGCCGGCGGCGTCTCTGAAGAGGTAACAGCCCGGGTGCGCAGGGAAGCGGGATGGATCGATCATGGTTCTTTCGGGAGTCGCTTATTTAGCGTCTCTTATCCGGGGTCTTTTGCGGCACAGCCCAAAAATATAGCGATTTTTGTTGCAGTCAGATTCGTGGGATTCGTCCAAACGTGTCATTCGTGATGAAATCAGCACCAGTGGACGGCAACGCCGACGCTTACGCAGATATGATGAATGGTACGTCAGAGATCGAAAATCCGGTCAATCCGCCATCAATTCAAGGAAAATTTCTTCAAGCGGGGTCTCAGGCGCCCTTACCCCGACGATATCCCCGTCATTCTCGATGATCTTTCTTGTGATGCGGTTGATAGCGTCGATACTGGATGTTCTGATCAGATAATGGTCATTACACAGTTCCATGCCCTCAAAATGGAGATTACTGACATCATCGATCCTGAACTCGATCTGATACTCGGTACGCCCGTATCTCTCGATGATATCTTTGGTAAAGTCATTTACGATCTTTTTTCCGTTGTTCATGATCAATATCCGGTCGCAGATTGATTCGACCTGATACAGGTTGTGTGCGCTGAAAACAATCGTTTTTCCCCTGCCTTTCAGTTCCCTGATAAAATCCACGATGTACTTCGAGGTCATCGGATCGAGTCCCGAGGTCGGCTCGTCATAGATGAGAACTTTCGGGTCATTGATCAGGGATCTGGCGATGGCGACCTTTCTTTTCATCCCTTTCGAGAGTTCACCGATCTTCTTCCTGTTCGGATTAAGATCAAGCGCAGCCAACAATTCCTGGATGCGGCTGGTTGCGATATCCTTCTTTACACCGAATATCTCGGAAAAAAAGATCAGATAATCCATGACACGCATGTTCTCGTACAGAGGAGAGTCTTCCGGGAGAAATCCGATCTTTTTCTTGATTTCAACTTCGTTTGTCGCAAAATCGCATCCAAGAATGTTTATTTCCCCGCTGCTCTCTGGAACAAGCCCGCTGATCATCTTGAGGAGCGTGGTCTTTCCTGCGCCGTTTGGTCCTACGATCCCGAATATCTCACCCTCGTAGATCTCGAGATCGATGCCCGCCACCGCTAAGAAGTCATCGTAGTACTTGCATACGCCCTTCACACTGATAGCCACGTCGCCCATGGATAGAGATTAATACGATGGATACCGACATAAACATGATGGTTGGGGTATTTACGATTGCGAAGTGGGAGTTATTGCGCTCGAGACTCGATCTGAGCACCAGATCGCTGCTCACGGCAGGCGGTTTCATCATTGCGATAGCGGTGATCGCCACGTTCGCATCGCAGAGCAGCATGGGCAGCGGCTTGTACACCATCACGCTCGACGACGCGAATCTGGCACAGATCATCGGATGCGACAACCGGTTCAAGATCCTGCTGCTGGACTCAGATGGTGCCAGAGAGGCGTACCTGAACAGAGACGCCGATATTTTGATTATCGGTGGAATTGTGTCTGTCCATGACACTGAAAAATCGATAGCAGCTCTGGATGCCCTGAAGAGCACGATGAAACTGCATCGGGAGATCACGCTTTCGTCGTATCCTGACCTGAACAACTCCTTTCCGGTCTGGATCACGATCCATCATCTTGAACGTGAGCAGAGCTTCCAGATGCTCACAGCCATGCGGTCAGGCTCAGAGGCGAACTTGGAGGATGATGTAGCCGGTAGCGCAGACGCAGCATACGAAGCGACGGGTGCGGAGGATGGTTTGCAGGCGTATGGATCCGGGGAAGAGGCGATCATCAGGGAACTTGCGCGATCAGGCGGCGTTGGTCCCGCTGAAACGGACGCAGACAGTCAGGCGGTGCCGGCTGACATGCAGGAGTACAGGCAGATGGTGAGGCACAATTTCCTTGAGAAACAGACCGTTGCAACGCCCTCGAACATCGAGCCGCCGATCCCGTTTGCTTCGGTCATCTTTGCGTTCATATTCATGTTTCCGATGTATTTTGTCGCCCAGTTCTATTCTGCAAGCGTCATGAACGAACGCACCAACCGCAGCGGCGAGTTCCTGCTGGTATCGCCGCTAACAAAGCGCGAGATCGTCGCGGGCAAGACGCTTCCATACCTGATCATCACCATCGGGATTATGTTTCTGCTGGCTATGTACCTCAAATACACACTCGGATCAACCACGCCGTCTGAAATCGTGAAAAACAGCCTCATAATTATTTTAATCATGATTCCTGTCGTTTCACTGTTTTTATCATTCTCACTCTTCTCTTCGATACTTGCGAGAAGCTTCAAGGAACTGACGTTCGTCAGCGTATTCTTTTCAACGATAGTATCAGGTTATCTCTTCTTTCCGGCGATGTTTGCACATATTCATGCGATTGCCCTGATCTCCCCGATGACGCTGGTCGTAAAGATCCTGACCGGAACAGAGATAACTTTAAGCGAGTATCTGTTCTCAACGGTTCCGTTTTACTGCGTTTCAATCGCAACATTCGGGTTTGCCACGCTCATATTTAGGGAAGAAGATTTATTCACCCAGAAGACCGTGAAAAAGAAGATCGTCGACTGCATCGAACTGTTCCTGCGCAAGCGGTCGTATCTGTTTCTGCTGACTCTCATCTTCATCCCGTTCGCGGATATGTTTGAACTGATGTCGATTGTGCTATTATTTAACATCCCGCTCCCGTATTCGATCATCGCGATGGTCGTAATCTCCGCGTTAATCGAGGAGGTGCTCAAGTCTGCCGGGATCTATACGCTCTCTTTGAAGGGGTATACCGGAAAACAGGCGATCATCCTGGCAATACTTGCGGGTTCAGGCTTCTTTGTCGGGGAGAAGCTGATGATGTTAGTCACCGTAGCCTCGATTGCGGATTCGGTCTTTGGCTCGGTCCTTTCTATGGGCTCGCTCCTTGTTTATCCACTGCTGCTGCACACCGGCTGCGCAGCAATCGTCTCAATCGGGCTTAGATACCAGCGTTATTCAGTGTGCCTGCTTGCGGCAACTGCTGTGCACGCAACGTACAATTTTTTCCTGCTCCGGGGGGTCATCTTTGCATAATATCCTTTCGATTGCAAAAAAAGATCTGAAAGGTCTTTTTAGCGAGAAAACACTGATCCTCACCATCTTTATCCAGTTGTTCATCGCGCTCTTCTCTTCCTTCCTCGTGGTCGGGCTGGCATCATTCTATGATCCGGGCTCTCTCTCCGAGTCCGAGATGAAAAGCACAAATCTCGGGCTTGCGCACCGTTCAGAGATCATACTGAACACCAGCATCGACGGCGCCAACTACACCAACTACGCCAACTACGCCAATTACACCACCGCCAGAAGACCCGAACGATCGGTCAATGAAACCCTGCTGTACCGCCTGATCGAAGCAGGCAAGCTGTCCCCGGCAGCATATCCTGATTATTCCACCGCTGGCAGCGATTTTTACAGAGGAGAGATTGATGGAATCCTTCTTGTTCCAAATACCACGATCGGGGGGAGTGATCTCATCGAAATCCACATATACCTCCCGAAAACCGATCTCAAAGCAACCATACTGATGCTGCAATTGAAAGAACCGCTTGAGCGGTTCGAACAGTATGTGCGCGATATAAGAACCGCGCGACTTCCGGGCTACACGCCAATCGATCTGGAATTTCCTGAAAAATCATCGAATCCTTACTTTGAGTTCATCTATGTTGTTTTAATCCCGCTACTTGTCTTTACTCCGGCATTCATCTCCGGCGGTCTGATCATCGACTTTATCACCGAGGAATTCGAACAGAAAACGATTGATCTGCTTCTTGTATCTCCAGTGACCTTCTCTGACATCCTTAATGGAAAGATACTCGTGGCGACAGCGATTGCACCGGCGCAGGCGTCTGTGTGGATCGTGCTACTATCGCTCAACCAGATCCCTGTGCACAATCCGGCGATGATTCTGCTTCTCGTCACCACAGTGACCCTTATTCTTGTTTTAGCAGGCGCGTTTGTCTCGATTACGCTTAAGAATAGGGGAACGTCTCAATTGTTCTATTCGCTGATTCTGATCCTGCTATTTCTTCTCTGCTACACCTTTCAAAACTCGCCGATGAACCTCGTGACTAAGCTTGCGATCGACAGCGCAGGCTGCGGTGTATATCTCATCATCTATCTGCTGATCGCATCATTCCTTTATGCGGTGCTGCGCCACCTCATGCGATATCAGTCGAGGTATCGATCTGGATACCATCGCCGATCCTGAACTTGAGCATATCTGTGACCGGCGACCGTCCGCGGATCTTCGGGATGGTGAGCCTGCTCGTGACCTCGTCAGAACCACGGTACAGTTCGACATCAAAGACCGCGTCGCACGAGTTGATGACCTGGTTTTCGAGCGAATGGTCATGCGTCTCCTTAAGCCCATACAGATACGTCAGCCCGTTTGTCTCCTTGGTCGTTTCATAAATAACGTTCATAAGTTTCTGGATCTCGCCGGTATTGATGTTCAAACCAAGAAAAAATGAAATCGTGTCCACGATGATGTTTATATCTCCAAGTTCTTCCTCGATCTGGATATCCTGGAGGTTGTTGATCATAAATTCCGTGATCTGCTTATCCACGTATTCATTGCCCACATTGTCTACCAGATCGCCTTGCGCAGTGATATAATATTCGCTATACACATCAATAAATTCTATATTTGATATATCATAACCCATATTCTGAACGTCCCATGCAACATACCTCGGTCTTCTGCCAGTGACGGTATAATAAGTCTTGCGCGCCTGCGTAAACTGATATAGGAAGACCTCCGACATCGATTTTGAGTCTACTGACATGTATACGACCGAACCTGCCGGAAGTCCTCCCTCGAGATTGCGATCCAGGACGGCAATTCCTGTGGATTTGATGACTGGAGCGTGGGCTACTACTCCGGCATCGATGGGCTGTTTAATTGTGGATGCAGTGGGCTTTTCTGCCATCCTGGTTTGTGCATCTTCCACCAGTGCACTTCGCAATCCTGGCATTTCATTGTCCTCTCCTACACAGATGACTTTGTCCCTCATCCTATTAAAACATTATCATTATCATTATGAGGTACCCCTCGATCGTGCGCTATTGGCATAATATTATTAATGGATAACATGTGATATGTTGATTAACACAGCATCACACGATGTGAGTTGATCGAATGGAAAATGAAAAGGAATTGATGAGAATCGGGGTATCGCTTCCGGATAACCTGCTCACGCGATTTGACGACATCCTTGCAAAGCGAGGATACTCTTCAAGATCGGAAGGCATCAGGGATGCGATCCGGAGTTATATCAGGTACTACGAATGGACAAGCGAGGTCAAAGGAGGCAGAGTCGGCGTCATATCACTGACATACAACCACCATCAGCGCGGGCTTGTTGATGCGCTTGCCGATATTCAGCACAAACATCTGGACGTGATCAGATCATCACTCCACGTGCATGTGGATGAGGAGACATGTCTGGAGGTCATCGTGCTGCAGGGTGATGTAAGCGAGGTTAAGGCAGTAGCAGAGGGGCTCATGGCGCTCAAGGGAGTGCAGCACCTGAAACTGACCACCGTTTCGACCGAAACGTAGGATCGATGATAAGTGAGACCGCGTAAGATTGATGAGTGAGATGGACGAGTCGAGGCACTGGGCAGACGTCATCGCGGAGAACGTGGCTGCGACCCGGGAGAAGCATACCATCGCGACAGGGATCACGCCCTCAGGGAGCATCCATATCGGAAACCTGCGCGAGGTGCTGACCGCGGACGGGGCATACCGTGCACTCTGCGACGCCGGGGTTGATGCGGAACTGATCTACATAGGAGACACCTCTGATCCGCTCCGCAAGGTCTATCCGTTCCTGCCTGATGATTACGCCGAACATGTTGGCAAGCCGCTGTATGCCATACCATGCCCGTGCGGCAATTGTGCAAACTATGCCGAGCATTACCTGATGCCGTTTCTCGGGTCTCTCGAGGAACTGGACATCGCTCCCACGGTCTACCTGGCGCACGAACTCTACGGAAACGGGGATTTCGTGCCCGCAACCATGAAAGCACTGCGAAACCGTGACAAAATCGCAGCAATCCTCGAAGAGGTATCAAAACGGGCGATTCCCGGCAACTGGAGTCCTTTCAATGTTCTATGCGAATCATGCGGACGGATCACATCCACGCAGGTCACAGGATTTGATGAACGGCGCGAGACAGTTGATTACACCTGCGACTGCGGTTATGCGGGCACTGTGCCTGTGAAAGGGAACGGGAAGCTGACATGGCGGGTTGACTGGGCTGCACGGTGGGGCATTCTCGGTGTCACGATCGAGCCGTTTGGCAAGGATCATGCGACAAGGGGCGGCTCGTATGACACAGGAACAAGAATCTCAAGAGAGATCTATGGATACGAGCCCCCGTATCCGATCATCTACGAATGGATTCATCTGAAGGGGAAGGGTGCGATGTCATCATCGACCGGCGTGACTGTCACGATCTCTGATATGCTGCGGGTCATGCCGCCAGAGGTGCTCAGGTACCTGATCATCAAGACGAAGCCTGAGAAGCACATCGATTTTGATCCGTCCCGCATCGTCGAATTGATCGATGAATACGACCGTGCAACAGGCAGGGCACGCGAACTATCCCGGACAGCGACGTCTCTTCGGTCAGACATCCCGTTCACGCACATCGTGACAGCGCTGCAGATCGCATCCGACCCTGATGGCTTCCGGGAGGTCCTCAGGCGCAGCGGTTACGATGCACTTGATATGGAGTCGGTGCAGAGGCGCATGGAGAATGCATTGAACTGGCTTGCCCTGTATGCGCCTGAGTCGGTCAAATTCGAGGTGCAGGAGGCATTGCCTGATGCTGTGGAAAGCCTCACTCCTGAGCAGAGAAAAGGGCTTTTGCTCCTTGCATCCGGCATCAGCGACGATCTGACAGCAAGCGGTCTGCATGACCTGGTGTATGAGGTGTCAGAAGTGGCAGGGATCAGCGGAAGCAAGATGTTTCAGGCTATATACATAGCCATTCTCGGGAAGAAGTCTGGTCCGCGAGCCGGATATTTCATGGCATCGCTGGACCGGGAATTTTTGTTAAAGAGGCTCAGAGAGGTTGGTGGGGCGCGGTAAAGAGGGATACGATCTCAAAAATTCGTGTCATCCGTTTAAACGTGATCATTCGTGTTAAAGTTGACTTTCACAGGTCGAGGCAGGCGACGGAACGATCAGCGTGCTGAATGAGAATTTCGATGTCGGTGAATCGTTGGCTTATGAATGTGTGTGTGCCACTTGTCGACACAAAACAGGAACGATTGAGGATATACTATCGGGAGAAGAACGCAGAAGAGGCGGGACTTATCAAGATTTATGGGCATAAGATCGACGAAAATGTAAAAGAATTCGATGAGAAGTTCTGAATAAGAAAAGTGTATGCGATGTTATGAGCCTTACCAACTATTCGGTGAGATGAAGTATGTGGTCTGGCGGGGGGTGTGCGGATCATGCCTGACAGAAGTGCTCAAGGTACTGGTCTTGGGTGGCTTCGAGTCGCACGAACGTTTAAGTATGTGGAAATGCTATTACACTATTGGGCTTTGGGCTTATCAACTCACACTTTGTGGACGTGTGGGGAGGTGAACAAGATTGAACACAAAAGTGGGCACAATACTTATAGTAGCGATCATCGTCGCTTTAATCTTCGCAACGACGATGCCGGTGGGCGCTTATATCACGCAAGATACCTATAGCAACCAGTCAGAAGGTGGTAATATTACGCAATTGAATATCACCATCGACAAAACCCTGACGGACAAGTGGCAGGCTCTCTACGGTAATATAACCAGTGGAGGCATTGGACTGAACGATTCCAGCAAGGACCTGTTCAAATGGGGGACATGGAGTAATTCTACGGACGTCGGATATGTAATCGCGACAACCAATTCCTCAACTCCTGATTGGGAGCATCTTACAGGGGCAACCAGTGCTGAGATAGACACCGCCTGGAACTTTACCGTATATGATGCTGATAGTGCAAATAACACATTCAATAACTCTAACAATACGGAGATAACGATTGGATTCAACACTATCACTGTTGACACCACGGCAAATGTCTCAACATATGATGGACAGGGCACCCCTCAGAGAACATGGCAGACGATTGTATTGAAACATCCTGGCACCGTAAGTGAATACGACTTTAACTCATTCGTATTCATAGGGGTGAACAACGTGTCAACCAGCGCAACAGCTTACGACGGGAAAGCGTGCGACTATCAGATGATGATGCCGGTAAATACGACAACGACCTACTACCTCTATACAGAGCTGCGGACGTCGTAGAGTGGGGAACTGAGGAAAGTTTTGGGGCATAAAAAGCCCCTTTTTTATTTTATACCACAATGCTTTTATTAATAGAAATAAGATATTGAATAATGCCCGGAGATGAATCGCATTTCACCTGTAAATGTGGATACATCCATGCTTTGACATCCATAATAGCTATACTTATCTTTTGCAGTGCCGCTCTGCAAGCACAGGCACAGAGCCAGAATGATCAAATAATAATAAATTCAGCCGATTGGACCGATGTCTATTCTGCGATCTGCTATGCTAATTTGAACGGCATCGAATCAACATTCGTTAACTCGCCCGCGCAGGGCAAGATACTCGCCTCGGTTTTGGATCGTTCCAAACCCGTGCACCTGATCCAATCATCCCGGGTACCGATCATTGCAGGCTACAAAAATTATCTGGAGAATGAAGGTTTCATGGTTTCATCTGTTATCGATTCTGACAGTGGAAAAGAACTGAATATCGAACTTGCAAGGAAAGTAGACACAAAGAAGTTCATAATCATCGATGATTCTTATGGCTACAATGCAATCTCTGTTGCTTCTTATTCCATCGTTTCAAAATCCTGTGTGCTCTTCGCGGACCGGGACAACATTGATGAGGTCTATGCATTCCTGAAAGCGAGAACTGTCGAGGATATCATTGTTTATGGGTATGTGGACCGCACAGTCCGTGAAAGGCTGAGCGAGTTTAATCATGAGATAATAGACCACGGCGACCGATTTGAGGATAACCTCGCAATCGTGGATAAATATATGGATATACATCCATCAAACCAGATGCTGCTCACCAACGGCGAGTTCATCGAATACACAATAATGTCTGGCAGGGAACCTGTTATCTTCCTCGGGCGCGGTGTTGTGCCTGATACGGTAGTTGAATACGTGAAAGGAAGCAACCTTACAACGGGCGTGGTACTGGGAAATGATCTGGTAGCCGCAGCGAAGAAGCTGAAAGATAAAACCGGAATCTCCATTTTCATAAAGTTTGGACAGGGGAGGCAGATGACTGGAGCGATGGCAAACCCGGAGGCGCTGGATATGTTCTACCTGCCGATATATGATCTTGATCTGGATGTCATTTCAGGGAATTATAACATAAAAACAAAGACCGTTGAGATTATTTATCAAAACCTCGGCGAGACCGGTGCATTTGCCAGAGCCACGGTCAGTATTTTTGCAGATGACGAATCAGTTGCAAGCACCGGAGATGAGGCACCATTCTTCATCTATGAGCAAACAAAATCCGGCAGGGCATACGAAGCTGACCTTACACAGTGGGTGGATATGGAGTTGCGCGCACATGTTTACCTCGAATATGGCGAGGCTCGTAAATCGCTGACCGAAGTGGTGGAAAAGGACATAATTCTTGGCATAATCGAATTTGAAGACCGCTCGCAACTGGAAGTAACCAGCGTCCGGTACAACAAGCGGTTAGAGCAGTTGATGCTCGAATTGGAGAACATTGGTCCTGTGACCAGTTATGCGGATGCGGAGGTCAGTTATGCCGACGCGGAGATAGAACTGACGATAGAGGGCGAACCCGAGTTTGCGAGGTTTGCGCCAGCAGAGATAGTGGATAAGAAAGTTTTAGCAGAGAGGATCAAACTTAGCCCGGCAGACCTCGCAGAGAATCCTACCGTCAGGGTTCATATACGATACGGAGAAAGACCTGACCTGCTGATAAAGACCATAGATGAAGGACATCCTCTGGAAGCGATCAGCGGCTATCCAATAAAAGAGATAGCAGTCGTTGCAGCTTTGATCGCGGTAATAGGTTTATTATTATGGAGGAAAAGGAGAAAGAGAATGAAAAATGAAGATGAAAATCAACCTGAGGGCTGACATTGGCTCCATCATCATATTCGCCCTGTTGCTCAGTTATGCCCTCTCTATCCCCTCCTTCAACCCACCAGTTTCAGCACAGGTGCAGAATAACACTTCGTTGAACACGACCGATGCGTTCGCACTCGATAATGCATCGCTCATAACAGATAAAACCATTTATTCACAGGACGAACCAGTAAACATCTCACTTTTTTCGGTTTCGTCCGGCGCTGCTGTGAATTTGACGATTATAGCCCCCAACGGCTGTGTTTACATCGCGTTGAAAGAAGAAACCGGATTTTATTTATTTACTGAGACTTCCGAGGTTGGCAAATATCTCATTTTTGCAAACCTTACGCTTAAAAACGAGACAACGACACTATCAACAGAATTTGAGGTGACCGGACCAACATCCGAACCAGAGGATCTGAATGTCAGTAAAGAGATCTTCTGCCTTGATAACGCATCCCTTTCTGTCGATAAATCCGCGTATGCGCTGGGCGAGACCGTCCGCATCTCTTTATTGGCACCGCCAGAAGTCATCAGTAATTTCAGCATGGCAAGCGAGACCGGGATTTTTTACACCATATTACCATCTGCAAGCGGAGAATACCGATTCAAGCCCGATTCTGCTGGCAATTACGTGATAAATGTCTCGCTTTGCACCAATGGCACTGAACGATCGTTGACCGCAACGTTTGGAATGCTCGATCTGGAGATCGTCTTCGGAGAGCCTTTGCAAGGAGCGGCTGAGATAGGTGAACCGGTCAACTGGTCGCAGCCCATCTCTGTTAAGAACCGCGAGAACTTTTCAGTATCGAATTTCTCGCTTGATATCCCATTACCTGACGATTACACGAACCTCTCTTCGAGTGCCGGGTTTATGATCATCGATTCCACTATCCCGGTTGATCTGGCAGCTGGTGAAAGCGTGAGCTTTAATGTGTCCTATCAGACTTCCCCGGTTCGACTCGATGTGGCAAAAAAGAACATCAGCATCGTCGATCTGATTCCGCCCGATGCGCTTGATATCTACCTGTACAAGCAGATAGAGTCGGGAGATGAGGTATTTCCCACAAGCCAGTTCTTATCACCGACAATTGAGGTGGAAGTTGGGTATGTGAGGGTCTGGCATAATTCATCAGCGCATTACCGCGACATCCAGGTCACCATCGCGGTAGATGCGGGCGAAAGGCTCTGGCTCTTTGAGGTCGCCAATGGAACTGGAGCTGGAGAGGAGGTCCGCGTGGATATGGCAAACGGGACGGCGTCCTGGACGATCTCCGAACTCTCTCGGAGGACATTTGTGGTAGCGCAGGTTGAGCGGAACCAGGGGGAAGCGGAGATTGATGAACCTGTCGGCTGGCAGCTTGGTGTCTCAGGGATAATTATAGAATACATGACTCCAGCACCCTACACTGAGGAAAGCGAGCCGTTTTTCGAAGATGGTGCCTGGAAAAAGGAGATCGTTGTATGCAGCCCGGCGTCTGTCCATTATACCAATGTTACTGCTTTAACATCCATTAATGAGACTGCGGGATCGGATGTAAGGCTCTTTTTACTGGAAGGTGGCAGAAGAGTGGACGTCACAAACGATTCTGCATACGAGGTCTGTTTTGTTGATGAAAACAACAACTCTTTTACCGATAAAATAGAGTGGAACGTTCCATATCTATCAAACAGGACATTTGAAATCGAGCAGCGCGTAAACGCAACAGGTGTTGCATGGCTCGGCTCGAACCCCGCCACACCAGACCTCCGGGTTGCAAGCATAACATTCGAGTATTGGGACACCGCAGAGAACCGGTCATCGGTTTCTGAGACCGGAACTGGCTATCATGTCAAAGAAGGCAGAAACATAACGATCAATGCGACGATTGCAAATTATGGGGACGGAAATGCGACTTCTGATTTCAATATCTCTTTCTTCGACTCTGCTGGCGTGCCCGGCAACTGGGAAGGGTGGTTCTGGAATTGTACATACAATGTATCGCTAAAAGGGGAACTGGGTAATGTATCGATGGGTTACCCGCATAACACCACTTATGCAACCGGATACTGGCACCCATCCCTGATCGGAACTCACAACATATCGGTGTGGGCAGATCCCTGCAATTCCACAGGAGAATCAGCAGCAAACGCCACAAACAACAACGGTTCCGCACTGATAAACGTCTCTGCATGGCAGAAATACTGGGGAAACGCATCAGGAACGATCGTTCTTGCATCTTCTACCGGAAATCCGATGATCGATTGGGAGTGGAGTAACGAGACCGATACCGGATACATTTACGTCGTAGATGAGGGTATAACCGTTAATTGGAGTACATTGCACGGACTTGGCTGCGATACGGATGATACGCTCAATACGAGCGGGAATGACTTTGGTGGGGCGGATGCCGCTCTGAAGATGAAGCCCGGCGATGGTAATGCGACCGGATTCATCGATAACAATATCACACAACTCTTCTGCGGTGGCGATCCGAACAATGCGTCAAATATAACCCATTTCATCGTTTGTGAAACGGATGTACCAAATGTGCCGATCGTAAACAGCACGGATATGACAGACCATACAGATGTGGAGAATGCGAATTTTACCACTGGAATATTATGGGACTCGGATAGTGGCGGCGGGACTGATTATTACGATGGCTCACAGGATCTGGTCTTCATAACAAAGATCAGACCGCATAAACTCGGATTATCCGGTGTAACAGTGGTGCATAACTACGAGATCGGGGTGCCGTCTGCTCTGAATGCGACAATTGTCGGCGACGTGGACTTTTATCTGGAATTGAGGTGACCGGGACTGCTGCCTCGGATGGTGTGCCACTCTGCCGCAGCCGACAGGGTATGATGCACCGTAAGGTTTATGTCGGATAACATCTCATAATAATAATAGTAATCATGTTGATGTAGGTTACAGTGGTACACTGCCAATCACACCGCGATGTAGGGAGTGGGTAACCTACATGATCGAATCACCGTGAAGGGTGTAGCGCCGGCTCTGTAAATCGACTCTGCACCCTATAACCGGGGGCGAAGTAAAATGGGCGAACACATATCCGGATCGTTGATATTCACCCTACTGATCATACTATCAGCCCATTCTCCCATAACTGCCTTTTCAGAATCTCATGACGCCATAGGAGGTTCGATAGACCAGATCAACTTTAACAATGCGGCACAGCCGACCGAGCACTGGCAGGGGTACTACGGGACCATCAGTCTCGGACCCGTACCCGGAGAATATGTGGATTATGGAGATGAAGCGAAAGTAGGCACGGTAAGGTCTATTAACATCTTTGAATCCCTATCTGATGAACCCGGTGGCTACATACTTGCAACGGATTCCCTGAATACGCCGGTCATAGGCAATCTCCAAGCCGGACAACTTTCTGCAATCGACTGCATCACCGGAGATAGCCTGGATTCAGGCTCAAGAACTTTTATAGAGCGCACGATCTTTGATATATGGGATCATACCACAGAAGCCCCGACTGCGTTCACATACGTAGACGGCTTGCAAGCGGCGTACTTCAGGGTGGGTTTCCTGATGGACGAAAGTGCGCTCGTGTTCATCGCACCCATAAACGCAAGCCGCCCCGGCTACGACTCCGGTTTGTATGACTTTCAATTCATCGTCCCCACAAATATGACAAACCCGAAGACCTACCACATGTACTACTATCCTGAGCCAGATCCAACACCAACACCCACACCGACTCCAACCCCACCAGCACCGACACCAAGCGGCGGAGGAGGTGGAGGAGGTGGAGGCGGAGGCGGTACTTCCAGCGAATCGACTGTCAACATCGCACTGCGTGAGAGCGTCGAACGGGAGATTAATAAAGGTGAGTTTGTATCCTACAAGTTCGCATCATACAGGCTCACCGAACCTGGTAATGATATCCTGTTCGTGAACTTCACGCCAAAAGCAACATTTGGTACTGTTGCGACCGTAGCCGAGGTCCTGTACGGCACATCCACAATTGCGGATGTTGCTCCACCGGGAATCGTATACCAGAATATCAATCTGTGGGTTGGACTGGCTGGATTTGCGACCGAAAGGAACATGGAGGTGGCTACCGTCGTATTCAGGGTTGACAGGTCATGGATTGACGAGAACGACATATCCCTTCCAACGATCCGGTTATGCAGTTATGATAGACTTGATGAAACATGGATACCGCTTCCCACAGTGGTAACCGGTATGGATAGCTCATACACATATTTCAAGTCAGAGACCATGAGGTTCGGCAATCTTGCGATAGTGAGTTCATCGACAAAAGCTGCCCGCGGGTATGGTATAGTGCCCCCTCTTATCAGGAAATCCACCACAGAGAGTTCCGTGGAGGAACCGGATGCAACGCTCACTACAACTCCATCCCAGACCCAGTCTCCAACACCAACGCCGACCCGGAAGTCATCGATACCCGGTCTTCCATCTCCTGGCATCATGGTTACCATGGCGATGATCGGAGCTGCGGCATGGCTCATGAAACGGAGGAGCGGATGGGGGAGGTAGTATACTTCCGGATCATACGCCATAATAGTAGCACGCACAGGTTTATGCGGGATATAACTTAACAAACCTACAAAGCCCGGTAACCCACCTCAATAAACCTCGATTTCAGCTCATCATAACCCAGTTCACCGAGATCATCGACCACAATATCAGCACCAGCATCAATAAGGATGGATCGATCCCCGATCCTCCGTATTCCGACGCAAAACATCCCGTTCTCCTTACCAGCCTCTATGCCGGACGGCGCATCCTCAAACACGATATAATGCTTGATCCTGCCACTTGATAACTCGTGCAACCGCTCTGCCGCAAACGCAAATATTTCCGGCTTGCTCTTGCCAGACAATCCTGAAGCATCCACTTCAAAGAGCGAATAAAGCGTATCCGGTATCCCGGATATGTGATCGCCGGTTATCTGCGTGATCAGGTTCTTCGCATTCTTCGAGGCTGATGCCATCGCCTGAATCACTCCCCTGGCGTGCGCTTCAACGATCATCGCAACCGAGGTCTCAAAGACTTCGAATCTACCCTCACCGACCAGTTCTTTGAACAGTTCGTTCTTGCGGGTGCAGTATTGTTCAAGTATTTCCCCCTTCGCATCATCTGTTTCCGCACCGAGCCGCTCATACACCCCTAAACGCTCAAGGATCGCATTTCCTCCCTCGTACCTGGGTCTTCCGGAGACATAATCGTGATAAAACCCTGAATCGAGCCTGCCCTCGTCAACATTCCACGGCGCCATCTCTGCGGTGAGCCGCCATGCCAGTTCGTGCGGGCTATCAACAATGACGCCATCAACATCCCAGATAAAGCCGACCTCGCTTTCAAAATCAATCGCCATACCTTATCACCGTCCTCTTGTTTCCAGAGATCTCATGAAGCCTGCCCCCAATCTCAACCGGAAACGTGGCATCGGCACCACCACCATCGCCCGCCGATTCGAAGAATACACCCACACTATCGGAGGATATGTCAAATTCGAGTTTGAATCCCTGCCAGCACAGGTTGAACCTCAGCCGCTCCCAATTTTTCGGTAATCTCGGGTTCACAGTGAGTATTTCACCAGCCTCACCTCCACCACGGCTTTTCATGCGCACGCCAGCAAACCCGAAGACC
>JAUWHQ010000109.1 GCA_030605805.1 Methanosarcinales archaeon
GCGATCATGAACGCTGCAAAGAGCCCGATTGCGACAAGGATCGTTCCGAACGCTGGTGAAGATGTTGCAGATGATGCTGCCTGTTCCGCCGCCTCTTTCGCCTCCTGTGCTGCCGCCTTTGCTTCATTCACCGCGCTCTGAAGTTCCGCGGACGTTATACCTGTATCCTGCGCTTCTACCGGCGGGAACGCCTCAAGCGCAGGAACGATGAAGACGCCTCTCACGTTACGCGCAGTCTCGCTTGCCGGTTCCATCGTGGCGCCAACAAACCATATCCCGGGTTCATCGAGTGTGTATACGAACTCTCCGTTGTCATTGGACTTGGTGAGCCTTGTGAAGACTATCGGCGGGTCATACGGGAACATCCCCTCTGCGGTTTCCACGATCTCCTTGCCAAGATCGAGTGTGTGGTATATCTCAACCTCCACAGGCGCGCCTGCAAGCACCTTACCGTCGTACAGTGCCTTTCCAGCGAAGACAAAGCCTTCCTCCATGCCATAAGGTCGCATGTACGGGATGATCTCGGTCTGCTGTCCTACCTTGGAATCCCAGCCAAACCAGGTCTCTTCGCCGCAGTGGACCACAGCCTTGGTGCAGTCGATCAGGTTCTCGTCCTCGTCCTCGTACTTCACAAAGATGACCGAGTCACTCTCCTGGTCAACGATGAACGATGTTTTGTAGGCTTTGAATGTTCCGAGCTCTCCTTCCTCATCCTGTCCATCGACGGTGATCTCTTCGGTGTCGAGTTGTAGAACCGTTCCGTCAGGCTTCATGACCGAGACCTCTGGCACAGACGCCATGTTAAAGAGTATGTGCTCGTAGGGGTGACCCCACATCAGGTATATGGTCTTGGTCTCTCCAAGCTCTGCGATATAATCTTCAGGTGTCACATCCCATACGGTATCCTCGCTATCACTCGGGAAAACCATCGTGAAATGCGCACCTGTCATGCCAGCAGATCCAATCAGAATGACCGCTGTAAATACAATTGTTATTATGCTTTTGTTCATGTATGTTACCTCCTATGTTGTTTGGTATCTGCGAGATATACGGTTGGTGTTATCTCGTTGTGTTTTTTTGATTACGTACCCCATATATAGTTTGTGGACGGTAACGGAAGCGGTCACATTACATGTACACATGTACACGGTGCTTCGAATCGAAACTCCGGTGTTTTTATAGATGTTCAGAACCGGGGGTGGGCAGCCGGACACGAGATATATGATGATCGAGGTCTCCGGAGCGACTCTGCCAGAGTGAGTTTATCTATCATGCAGTTGCACAATTCCCATAACACAAAGGTGATATGAAATGGTAGATATCGTAGAATCACTGGTTCCCGGCGGAAAAGCGACTGCTGGACCTCCACTCGGTCCGTCGCTTGGTCCGCTTGGCATCAATATCAAGCAGGTGGTCGATGACATCAACGAGGCGACGAAGGAGTTCGACGGCATGCAGGTGCCGGTCAAGGTGATCGTTGGTGCGGATAAGAAGGTGACCATCGAGGTCGGGATACCTCCGACTCCTGCCCTGATCCTGAAGGAACTCGGGATCGAGAAAGGTGCGTCAGAGGACGAAATTGTTGGAAATCTCACCATCGACCAGGTGCTGCGGATTGCACGCGTGAAAAAGGACGGTGTTCTTTCTTACACGCTGAAACAGACTGCAAAGGAGATTGTCGGTACGTGCGTGCCGATGGGCGTGACCGTCGAAGGGATGCCGCCAAGAGATGCGCAGCGGGCGATCGATAGTGGGGAGCTCGAGATCCCGGATGAGTGATGACAGCGATCGCCAGGTCCTGAATACCGCACGCGCAATCCTGTGCGAGGGCACAATCTGCGACCACTGTCTCGGGCGGCAGTTTGCAAAGCTGTCGACCGGCACGACAAATCTGGAGCGGGGGCGTGCGATCCGGCTGGTGATCGATATGATCGCAGATGCAGGCGCAGAAGATGCGAGTGCAGGCACAGACAGAGACACCGCAGAACCAGAGCAAGCGACATCTGGGCGGTGCTGGGTCTGCAACGGGGTATTTGAGGAACTGGACACGTGGACATCAAGGGCGATTGAGGCTCTGGACGGGTGCGAATACGAGACCTTCCTTGTCGGCACACGGTTAAGCGGGCTGTTATCCGAGAATGAGGAGTTGTTATGGGAGCTCATTGGGACCAATTATGCCGAGCCGCTGAAATCCGAACTCAACCGCGAGGTCGGCAAGCTCATAGCAGACAAAACGCAGAAAAGCGTGGATTTCACAAAACCGGACGTCGTTGCCCTGCTCGACCTTGCCGGGGAGGCGGTTTCTCTGCAGATCAGGTCGGTATACATCTGCGGCAGATACAAGAAACTGGTGCGCGGCATACCGCAGACCAGATGGTCATGCAGAGCGTGCCAGGGGCGGGGGTGCGAGGAATGCGGCTTTACCGGACAGATGAGTGTGGAATCGGTCGAAGAACTCATAGCTGCCCACGTCATCGAGGCGATGTCCGCTGTTGACACCGTCTTTCACGGAGCCGGGCGTGAAGACGTCGACGCACGTATGCT
>JAUWHQ010000164.1 GCA_030605805.1 Methanosarcinales archaeon
AATAGGTGGTAATTGGAAAGTAGTAAAAAGTCACTATAATTTAGGTATTTCTCATTTACTTTATTTATTGGTGCGACTTGTGTAACGCGAATTATCAAAGAGCCATAAGGTGGTTGTGTGGAGAAGTCACCCAAGTGACGCTTTTACTTAATCCCTCCCCTCTTCATTCACAACTGATCGATACTCATACCGCATGGACCCGTCAAAGATGTAATAATCCTGGTTTTTCTGTATGATCGGCTTTCCGAGTTCCTCTGCAACCTTGACAAGATCGCCGAGTGAACGTAAGGTTATGACCGATTGCCCGATTTCTACCGGGACGTCTGTTGCATCCGCAATCCAATCGCCGTATTTCTTCTTTGCGGACCTGATCTCTTTCTCGGCTTTGCCGACCGCCGTTTCTGTGTCCCTTGTCAGGGATACAAAGAGAATAAGTGAAATAAGGATCAAAACTGCTGCAGCCGTTGAATATGTTCTTCTGCTCTTCACGTTTTGCTTGATGATCGTCTTTTTGGTTTTGATCGATCCTGTTTTCTCATCGGCGTTGCTCTCTATGGTGAAGACGTTCTTGTTGAGCGGAATTACAAGACTTGGTGTGTAAAACTCATCGACGTCACCCACATTCGTTCTGGCGATCGTGTGGATGTTGTATTTGATCGTTAGTGTCGGATTTTGTGCGCGTACTCCGATCTCGTCGCTTATATCCGAAAGCACCTCTTCATAATGCGCGAGATCGATCCGGAGATCCTCTGTGAACGTGGCTGATCTTCCGCTGGAATTGAAGGTTGTTTGCGGCACCAGAACGTAGCATTTCTCCCACTCATCGCCTGATGCAACATACGCGGTAACATCGTATTCGCAGGTGATTTCGGCATCGCGGTCACAGGTAAACTCGTATCCGAAAGCGGCGTCGATGCGTTCCGTAATCTTCCTGAAATACGTGTTCCCGGGCCCCATCGTCGTGGTTCCGTACAGGTCGTTTGGTTTGAGGCAGACATCGTAATAGGGATCCCCACTGTGCGTGTATGTGAGCACAGTGACCTCATGCGTAACCTCGGTCGGAAGATTGTATGCGGTGTATGCGTCAAACGCGAGGACGACGAATAACAGGGCGAGAATCGCTATTACCGCTAATCTGATTCTCTGGTCGATCTCTTTTTTCATGCCCACTCCTTAGATGACAGCGACGACAGCCCCACAAGCACTGGCATCCGCCTCAATTGTTTAAGTATGGGTCTTCGGTGCTTAAATCTCTTTCGTATCCATAGCGGGGATAATGTGAGTGTAAGAAGGATCGGAGGGAAGAGTATGGACACCACGCATGGCAGATACGGATTTACCCCTGCGAGTGCAACGATCCAGAATACGGGCAGGATGTAAGGGGATTCGGATACTGCCATCTTCGTTCTTGATCCTGCTGATCCTGATCCCGCGCTGGCAGACACTGGCACCGGCATGTTCACCTCATCGGCACTCTTTCCGGGTAGCACCACGTGATTCGGAAGCACCGCGGAGTCTGCCCTGTTAACCGGGTTGAAGACAAAGACACTCGACAGGGATTCAAAATTTTCGATTCTTTGCGTTCCTGAAACTTCGGCATATCCGCATCCGGTCAGGTACGGAATAAACAACGCTCCGAAGACAAATGTGCCTGCGAGCATGATTGTCGAGAGTCTTGTGTAGTTTATTACGGTCGGCGTCCTTCTCTTCTTCTCTTTCTTATTCGCCCGGTCGGTCTTCCTTGCAAGCACCGGATTGCTGTACATCGCGATCTTCCTGAGTTCGTCTGCAATGATCAGAAGCGATGGCAGGATGACCAGCACTATAAATGTCATCTGTTTCTTTGAACGCTCCACGGCGTAGCCGAGATACGGGAGAACAAAGACCATCTCTCCGATCACGTCATCCGAAGTGACCGTATATGAGTCAGCATCCTCGTTTGCATCTCCCTTTGTCTGTATATTGATGATGCCGTCTTCTTCTTCGATCTGCATCGCCCTGTGCGTAACAACGACATTTTCAGCCCCGCCAGGGTCATGATACACGATGATATCGCCGACCCTGACATCCTCAGGTGTTATGGTTTTGACAACGACCATATCACCGGGCTGCATGATCGGGCTCATGCTGCCGCTCAAAACGACGAGGAACTGGAGGGCTCCGGTGACCGCGGGTATGATCACGCAGATCGTTGCGATCATCGCTACGATGAGCGAGGACGCCAGGGTTATGGTACGCTTATCCATTGATTTGTCTCGGTTGCATTGTATTTCTGCCCATCATCTATGCAGACACAATCATAATCATCACATTTATCGCATTTCCTGTTGTCATGCGGCACGCAGACGGTCACATTACCCTCAACATCCTCGTCCACGCCGTCGCTCGCAGTGAAATTGATCATGTAAACCCTGCCATTGCCGTGTTTAGCATTGCACATTTCACCATCGCCGGTTCCGGACCGCTCTGCCCTGAGGCTGGCTACATCAGTTCCGATCCCGTACGCATCCGGCGTATGGTTGCCGTCACCAAATTCATCGGTGGGTTCATCGCTGGTGATGTTTGTGATATTGATTTCAACCATCATGCCGTCAGGATCGAAGACGCCTTCGATGGATATGTTCACGAACTGGTGATTGGGCTCCCAGAGGCAGGATATGTTTGGCTTTGCGCACGAAACATCGGGAGGTGATCCCCATGTGCCGGCAGTAGCGGTGTTTTCTACGCTCATCTCGGTGTCAGAGAAGTATGAGAATGTTACTCCGCTCATTGCGTATCCCGATGACAGAAGTATCATCGATACAAACAATGTTTTCATGATTCGATTCATTTATAGTTCCTCCGTATATTTAATTATCTTTCTAATTTCAATTATGATAAGCATCATCGCAGGCAGGAGGATGAGTGATAGATAACCCCTGTCTGTGTTTGCGAATCGGATGAACGATCCGAGGTGCGGGATTTTGAACCTGAAGATGCCCGTAATATCAGATGGTTGCACTATGTAATCATCAATCTCGCTATTCGAATCCCCTTTCGTTGTGATTCCATTTTCATCGATCGTTATGATCCGGTGAGTGATGGATATTATGTTGTCCCCTGTATCAGGTTTGTATACTATAATATCTCCCACCTCCAGTTTGTCCGGATCAATTGGTGGTGTCGTCACAATGATAACATCAGACGCCGTGATCACAGGTTCCATGCTGTGTCCTGAGACTGTGAGGAAACGGACCGGTGCAGCGTGAACCATTGCGTAGATCAGCACAATCGCGGCGATACAAAGTAAGGCATCGTTCTTCTTCATCGGGCGTTCCTCCAAAAATAAAGGAAGGTGACAAGGGTCACCACCTATCTATCTGGTGTCTCTATCTGATCCAGGTCAAGTTTCCAGTCGAACACCACGACATCACCCTGGATGTCGTTGTTGGTTTCGTTGGGAAGCTCCCAGTAGAACTCGGCGTAATATGTTTCGCCATGCAGAAGGTCTCCAAGCAGGTAGGTCACGTCCTCAATCTCGTTGAGTGTTTTATTGACCTCGATGGTGGTATACGGTGCCACCACATAAGCTTCTCCATTGGAGATCCATGTGTGTTTACCCCACCTGATCTCTGTTACCTTCAGATGGTCGCCAAGATCGCCTGGTTCCGCTGTATTGATCTCAGGCTCCGGATTGTCGCCTTCTGTGTTGTTGATGTTTACTATCGTCATGTATGCTTTGCCGTCACAGGTTCCATTGTTGTGATATGACTGGAGCCCGTTATTGCCGTCGTACCAGCTCTGACCGGTGTGACCGGTGTAACTGGGCTGGATGCCTTCTATCACAATTGTGTTGTAGCACGTCTCCAGATCCAGAGTCCCTGCGGTGAATGTGTTTCCTTCGCTTGTCTCTGTATCTATGTAGTAGGCAAACGTGCCAGCACCTGCCGCAAGCATTGCTACAAGTCCGATCGTAACGATTGGTAGTAGTATTTGTCTCATTATTGTCACCTCAGGATGAAGAAAAAAGTGGACACGGATGCCCACTCTTTATTCACTCACAGCTAGTACGGATTCGTTGAATGTGGCATCTCCTTCTGCAGCAGGTCGATCACTACATCGAATGTGCTGCTGTCGCTCTGGATTATGTTGCCCACATCTGATGGGACATAGTAGCCCACCGGGAAGGAGCGGGTCTGACCTGCCGTAAGCTTACCGAGAGCTATCTGGTTATCACTGTTGTTGTGGGTCGCTGCAAAGTTTGCAAGCGTGCCGTTGTATACTTCAGCGCCAGTGTCGTCCCAGATCACGATGCAGAGGTTCTGTGAGAGTTCTCCTTCACCTGCTCCACCGGTGGTGTCGACGTGACCTTCTGGCTCGGTCAGTCCATTGTCGTCATCAACCAGGTTCTCCATCCACATCGAGAGATAGCCGTCACAGGTTCCGTTGTTTGTCAGGTTTATGCCCTTGGGATCAGATTCTGCGTAGCTTGGCTGTATGTTCTCGATCGTGAAACTGCTCGATAGGGGGTTCTCTCCATTTACCTCCAGGTCCAGTGTACCTGCGGTGAATGTGTTTCCTACACTCGTCTCCGTGTCTACGTAGTATGCGAACGTACCTGCGCCCGCCATCGCTGCTACCATGCCTATCATAAGAAGGCTTGCTAATACTTTATTCATGTTTCTTTCATCTCCTATTGGTTTGTTTCGTTTGTTCTGTGTTCTTGTCCGGGTCATGTTCCCATGACCTCGTGTCTTCCTGCAACCTGCAGGAGTCCCCGACGCCCCGAAAAGCACTCGAGCGGAAAGTAGTACACCAGAGTGTACACTAACGCAATCTTTGCGTGCAATGCTTTTGTCAAGCGCCACAAGGATTTGCGTCCTGTGGTGCTTGTCGCACTTCGGCTGTCGGTGATGCGTCTTTGTCGCAATATCCTGCCTGTGCAGGACAATCCGGCGACGCATCGATCCGGATCGGCTGTTGCGTACCATTAGAAACGCACCATGAGTATATAAATGGTTAAGAACCACTGGTTCGAACTACTGGTTCTGACTATAGGTTCTAACCACAAGTCCTTACCACAGGTTCGGACGTGAGGTAAGGTGGTCTCGCGTCCCTGTTTCTGCCAACCCCTCACGCGTCTCACAACGCCGCCCGGGTCACTTCGGTTGGATCTAAAAACCCGATAAGAGCCACATCTCTGAGAGAAACCAAAACGAGTATACCTCAAGCCAGCGGCTCGAAATAAAAACATAGCCCCAACCAGGGGAAGCGATCATGCGAAATCACGTCCCAGCGCAGACAGCATGCCCACACGCGGCATAACCACAGTCGAGTTGTACTTACTCGAGTATTGTGTGGATATCCACATATAAAACCACGAGATTACATGAGATTAACACAGAAATCTTGCGGAAATCTGTGTAATCTCGTGGTTCCTACCACGGGGTACTCGAGCATGTTCACCTTTTCGTTGTAGACCGGCACGTATGTCCAGCCAATGGAACGCGCCTGGGCATTCCATGACCAAGCAGCACCGCATCAGATGCGATAGTCCCCCGGGAACAGAGCAATGTCAAGACCGACGAGAGGCGCCCCTGCACGGTGGAGCGCAGTATCTGCCGGGATGTGGCAGACCGGGTCAGCACACACCACGATCTACCACTCGGTTATCTGAAATTTCGATGTCCCTGATTATTTTCAGAACCTCTTTCTTTGTTGCGACTCCTTTCACCACTAATCCTCTAAAGATGACCCCTGCGACGATGATCTCCACTCCACTCGCCTTAGCCACCACCATGGCTTTTTTGTCGAAAGATGAGAATAGATATCCTCTATTCAAACAAACAACGATGCTTTCTAACTCACCCTTTCCAATTTTAGCATGTTTTTCCTTGATCTTCAAATATTCTCTCTGTTCTTCCTCTGAGACGGTTATCAGTTCCGCCATAGCGAATATCTCCTTTGGATATTCGTAGCCATACTCCAGAGGTGTTAAGAGTTCTTCGTGAACCGCTGTTGTTATTCCAACGCTTCTAAAGAGATTTATCAGTGCATCAAAATGCCCTGCCTTGGCGAACGCACTTGCAATATCGGTATCGAGTAGGAGCATTCAAATTAACCCCATTCCCCGCTCGATTTCCTCTTCGGATCCAATATAACTGCTTATTTTAAACCCCCTCGCCTTCAGAGTCTCCTTAAAACTCTCTATATCCATGCCCGCGATCTCTGCCGCCCTCAAGAGAGATATATCTCCCATCAGATAAAGCTCTATCGACAGTTCAACCTTTAACCACGGTTTTAAATTCAAAAGCGCTCTAAATGCATCTTCAATCAGGATAGATCGGGTCTTGTAATGTTTCGGTACCAGAACCGTGGTCAGCCTCTCTGTTGGATACATATACATATATTCGGGTGTTCGAACCTATAAGTATATCCTCCGGACTTCCCGCGGGGCTGTATATTACCAAAGAGTGTGTGCCTCCGTTTCATCTCCACGACGATCCACGTCTCCTGGATTCGTCTATCGCATTGAAATGGTCTTCTCTCAAAAAAACGCCTCGCAGAAAACCCGGGCGATGCGAGACATCCCCAGCGGGTGTCCGCATCAGACGGTAACCTATCGTCGGGCATGGCGCAATATCGAGACCGACAAACGGTATCTCTGCAAGATATGTTACAGGATCCGCGGGGGATGTGGCAGACCGGGTCAGCACACACCACGATCTACCACTCGGTTATCTAAATTTCCTGATTCTGTCGTTTTCTGTGGTTGCTAACGATAGTCCCCTCGCGCATGTGAAAAATGATTTTTCCACAAAAAATCGAGTAAAAACTACCCTTCGGGTGAGGGCTGGCGATATACTTTTTCGCAAATGAAAAAATGCGGGTTTATCTCTCTTAACTTTGCGTCTCTGCGACCTTGCGACTTTGCGTTAAACTGGAGGTACGTGTTTAGCTAACCACAAGTTACAGCTAAACACATACGGAACCACAAGATTACACAGGCGTGCCGAGCTAAATTCATACTCGCCAGCTGGTGAAAATCCAGCCTGAGGAAAGGCTAGCCACCACCTCAGAACTGAACCCCACACCCAGTCTGGTAACAGGCTGTTGTGAAGCTGGGGGATGGGATACCAGGCCGCAATCGAAAGGTGAAGGTTATAAGCCCCGAAATTCTGATGATCTTGGAAGCCGACGTTTTCTGTGTGACGGAAGGCAGCATCCACACCACCGTTAGTCCGAACCTCCGGTCTTGGAATATAGCAGGGAGTTCTGGGGCATGGCAAGGTGATGTGAGTCCAGCGGGGTATCAGACCGTAGCATGGTATCAAACGGAGACTATGGGAACTCGGGAGACCCAATGTGCTCTCCTTGTTCTCCCTACGGGGGCAGGAGTATGTAATATCAAGCCTATGAACGGCAAGATACCGCAAATGGCATATTGGGAGTCGGATCAGCTCGTACTACCGTTGAAGCAGGGTAATGCCTGTGGAGGAAAGGGGCTGACAGTTGAACCGTTGGGACAGGGACACATCTTCCGCA
>JAUWHQ010000076.1 GCA_030605805.1 Methanosarcinales archaeon
GATGGCACAACGGTACCGCTGCTCAACTGGACGTTCATGGATGCTGACACGATCAGGGTGCTCTTCAAGCTTGCTGGTGTTGATGGTGTGAGTGGATCAGGATCTGTGGCGACGATAGAGTTTGCGCTGACAGGATCGCAGGGGGATACTAGCGTTCTGGATATATCGAATGGGAATCTTGCTGACACGGAAGCAGATGAGATACCTGCGACATGGATAGATGACGAGGTATTCATCGGAGTTGCAGTTACGGTCAATGCTCCGGAAGTGATATCCGGCGCATTCGATGCAACGATCGAGATAGAGAACGTCGTTTCCATGAATAGTGGGCAGTTTGACCTATCCTTCGATCCAAGCGTTGTGAACGTGGTTGATGTCTATGATGGAAGCATAGACGGCACAGTGGTACCGATTGTTGGCTGGCGTTTCATGGATTCAGACACGATCCGGGTACTCTTCAAACTCTCTGGTAGCACTGGAGTGAGCGGATCAGGATCTGTGGCGACGATAGGCTTCGAGATAACGGGATCGCAGGGTAATACCAGCATTCTGGACATATCGGATGGGAATCTTGCCGATACCGTGGCAAATGAGATACCTGCGGCATGGACCGATGACGAGGTGATTGTCTGACCTGTGAACAAACGCCACGATCGTTAAAGAGCCAATCACACAGTCTGCATCGCTTGCGGGCAGCGTTTCTGCTTCGCATTTCGCAGGCTGTGTTTTTGTTTTAGTGGAAAATAATAGAATTGAAATAAGGAGATGATCTATAATGAGGATCGATATAATATCGGTTGGAATAACCGCAATCGTGCTGCTGCTCGCGCTTGCACTTCCAGCCGCAGCATCCGACTACACACTCGGCGTCTTCGGGAACGCGAACGAGGATGATACCATCAACATGCAGGATGTGACCTACACCGAGCTGATCATCCTCGAATACCGCGACAGAACAGAGCTTTCAGACGCGAAGTATGACGATAGGATCAATATGCAGGACGTGACCCAGATCGAGCTTGTCATTCTCGGGAAGGAGAAGGAGCTTACGGTTCTGGATTCGACTGACAGGACAGTTACTGTGAAGATGCCAGTTGAGAGAGTGATCCCCCTTCACATGCGCCATGCAGGAACAGTCTGCGTGCTGGGTGCGGATGATGCAGTGGTTGGCGTCGATAGCACGGTGATCTCACGCGGAAGGCTTTTTCCGGAGCTTAGCACGCTTCCGTCCATCGGAACTGTGCGGGCACCTGATCTGGAGCAGATATTGACGCTTGACACGGATCTGGTCATAACCTTCACAAACTTCCCGGACCCCGCCTCTCTTGAGGATAAGCTACCTGGCACGATACCTGTTGTTCGTATGGATCTCTCAAGGGTGGACAGTCTTCCGGGAGAGGTGGCGATGCTTGGCTACGTACTCGGCAGCGGAGAGGTGGCAGAGGAGTATCTTGCGTGGTATGAGGGCTACGTTGATACGGTGAAGGAAAGGGTCGCAGATATCGTGGATGAAGATAAGGTCACCGTCTTCATGGAACGGGAGAAGAAGACCGGCGGAGACCAGCTTGTTCGATGGGCTTATGCATCGGAGACTGGATACACCGACCTCTGCACTGTGGCAGGTGGCATAAACATAGCAGAAGAGCACATCGAGTATCATGGTGATGTCGAGGTGGAATGGGTGATAGAGCAGAATCCCGAGGTCGTCACCGGGTTATCTTACAAAGGCGGGTACGAGGTGGATGATGACGCAGCGATGAGAGCGTATCACGAAGAGATAAAGAACCTGCCTGGCTTTGAGAATGTCATGGCGGCTCAGAACGATAGAGTTCACATAATCTCAGGCGATTTCTCAATCGGAGCACAGCTACCCATCGGGATTGTAACGACTGCAAAATGGCTCTATCCGGATCGATTCGAGGATCTTGATCCGGACGAGATTCACGAAGAGTTTCTCACGGAGTTTATGCGAATAGAGTACAATCTTGACGAATGGGGCGTGTTTGTGTACCCTGAGATGTGAGAGATGAGGTTAAAAGGACGAACCGGACGGAATCCCGGTTTTATCTTTAATTTAAATGAGGTAAGGAGGTATATCGAATGAATCTCAATAGAAATGGATTAAGAATTGATGCATCGTTTCTTGCGATGGTGATAGTGCTTTCGGTTGTGCTGTCCTTGGGCATGATACCCGTAGCAGCATCTCTGACCACACGCTCGGCGTCATCTGTAGCAGGATAAAACTCCCAGCACATTTGAAATTCGATGTGCGAAGACGAAACTTCAATCGTCTCCCGTATAATTCAATTGTGCCTGCTGCTTTCGTTTTGCAGAACCAACCGGTACCCCCGTTTATGTTACGATACTAATCGAAAGTTTTAAGTAATGAATTGAATATCTATGATTCGTACACGCGATGTAACATACATTGTGCGTCTGACTTGCATAAAATAAAACCATAAGGAGGAAATGTACAATGGGAATGAATACAATATTGGCTGGAATAGCCATGAGCTTGGTGCTGCTGCTAACACTGCCCGCGGCGGCATCCGACTACACACTCGAGATCTTCGGTAACGCGAATGAAGATGACACGATAAACATGCAGGATGTGACATACACCGAGCTGATCATCCTCGAATACAGAGACAGAACAGAGCTTTCGGACGCGAAGTATGATGACAGGATCAACATGCAGGACGTGACGCAGATCGAGCTTGTCATACTCGGGAGGGAGAAGGAACTTACGGTGATCGATGGTGCGGACAGGATCGTGACGGCAAAGAAGCCTATCGAGAGGATAATTACGCCGAATGGCGATTGTATGCCACTTATGCGAGCGCTCCATGCAACCGATCAAATCGTGGGCGTGACCCGGTATACGATTGAAGATACATTGTTCTACCCGGAGTTTGGCGACTATCCAAACATCGGTTCTGTCTGGTCCCCGGACTACGAGGCGATGCTGGAATGCGATCCTGACACGGTCATCCTATATGCGTCCTTCTCTGCGTCCAAGTGCGAAGCGATCGAGGATACGCTGACCGATGCAAATCCGGAGATTGCATGCATCTGGATCGACGGCTACAAGCCATCGAGTCTGGTGGAAGATACGATACTACTGGGATACCTGCTTGGAAAGAGGGATGAGGCGGAAGTGTGGATCGATTTCTACGAGGGATTCTTAAACCGGATATATGATGGGGTGGAAGATATCCCCGTGGATGATAGAACAAAGGTGTATATTGAGTGCTGGAGAGCGTATCATACCGCGGCAGGGAATGCCGGATGGCATGAGAAGGTCGAGCTTGCCGGTGGCTACAACATCTTCCGCGATCTTACCATTGACTATCCGGATGTGAGCGAAGAAGACGTAATCGAGCGGTGCCCTGATGCTATAATCAGAGCTGCAAAGACCGAAGGCGGGTATGATACGGACGACATAACCGAGTTGAGTGATCTCGCTGATGAGATCATGAATCGCCCGGAACTGGCTCATGTACCTGCAGTTGAGAACGGAAAGGTTTATGTGATCAACAATGCCGTCTTCGGCGGAACAGCCCACTTCGTTGGCATGGGGTACATCGCAAAATGGCTATATCCTGATCGTTTCACAGATCTGGATCCGGAAGCGGCGCACCGACACTACCTAACAGAATTTCAGGGGCTTGATGAGAGTCTCGTCGATAATGGTGTCTTTGTGTATCCACAGTTTGAGGAGAGTTGATAGGGATGCATAAAAATCCGGTGATGAATATGAAGACAAGTATATTGGCTGGA
>JAUWHQ010000188.1 GCA_030605805.1 Methanosarcinales archaeon
CTGCCCCTCGAACGAGAAGACCTCTGCGCCGGCGAGCCACGCGTCAGGAGGTAGCCCTGCCTTGATGCAGGTCTGGCTGAGAAGCTCCTCGGCATCGAAACCCCATTCTTCTGCCACCTGCGGCAGCAATAACCCCTGATAAAGACTTTTTTTGACGATGAGCCCATGTTTCCCAATTTTGACGTGTTTTGGCAGATCTTGCGGACTTGCATCGATTTTAGCCGGCGGTGTCAGCACAGTCACCTCGATCACGACATGTGCAATCTCATCAGACCTGACCGGCGGGAATCTGGGATCATGCAACGCAGCACTCACCGCAGAATCAGAGATCGCATCCGAAAGCGCCATTACAGGTTCAGGATAGCCGATGCAACCGCGGAGGTCATGGTTCTTGTGCAGGGTGACAAAGACGCCCCTCTTTTCCTCAAATATCCGTGGCAGGTCGCCGGTTTCCATGGATTCTCCGGAAACGCGGGCGACGATTGCGGATCGTGCCAGTCTGACTGCAATGGTTCCCTCTTCGATGGTCAGCATCATACACCATTGCCGCGGGCAGGACATATACTTTGCCAGCATACGCCAACCACAAGATTGATACATGATCACGACATGGTTGATCCGATGAGCAAAAAAAGGATCGTGAAAGAAGCCGCGAAAAAGGATGCGGAAGCTGCCATAGAAAAACCTGACCGGCGGAAGAAGCATATCGACGGCATCATAAAGACTGTGGTTTCGTCCACTCTTGGCATATTATCCGGCGTGATATGCTTTTATTTCCTGTATCCAACGACCGAAAGACCTGAGAATTTTTCATATCTGCTGCTGTTGCTGGCATTCTACGTACAGAAACCAATTTACATGCAGATGGGGATGGATGTGGCTCATTTTAACTGGAAGGACTGGTTTTTTGTCGCTTTCATGACCATGATGCTCTGGTTTATCTCGTGGACACTGATGCTGAATTAAAATGGATAAAAAAATCCTTCTGACTCTTTTAATTCTTTCAATCGCGCTACTGGCATCCGGATGCGCAGACGCCCCGTGCATTGAGCATATAGAGCGCACAAGAGTTGCGATGAATACCGATGTGACCATTACAGTCGTGCATCCGGATGTATCTGAGGCAGAGTCTGCCATCAATTGCGCTTTTGCAGAGATATACGGAATCGAGCATCTGATGAGTCATATCGCAGAGGACAGCGAAGTCGCAAGATTGAATGAAAACGGATTTCTCGTGAATGCGTCTCCGGGATTATGCTACGTCATCGCTAAATCCTGCGAATGCTCGGAACTGAGCAACGGATCATTTGATATCACTGTTTTACCGGTCATAAACCTGTGGACGACCAGGATACTGGCAGGATCGCCGCCAACCAGTGGCGAGATCAATGAAATGCTGAAACTCGTGAATTATAAAAACATATCAATTGAAAATAACAGTGTGTATTTCAGCCATCGATCGATGGGGGTAACCCTCGGCGGTGTTGCAAAGGGATATGCTGTCGATCGGGCAATCGAGGTGTTAAGAGAGCACAATATCCGTCATGCGCTCGTGAATGCCGGCGGCGATATCCGGGCGATGGGTTTCAAGACTGGAGATGATCCATGGAGGGTCGCTCTGCGGAATCCGAGTAATAAAACTGAGTATATCACCATTATGAACCTCGAAGACATGTCTGTTGCGACCAGCGGGAATTATGAGCAGTATTTCAGCGAAGAGGCGCGAGCATCACACATCATCGATCCGAAGACCGGGTATGCTGCCTGGGAACTGCTGAGTGCAACAATCATTGCCAGAAACGCAACCGATGCCGATGCGCTGGCAACCGCGGTCTTCGTGCTCGGCGAGAATGAGGGCATGGAGTTGATCGAGCGTCGGGACTGTGTTGAGGGGCTGATCATCACCGGAGACCGGCGGATTCTGCGATCAAGTGGGTTTGAGGAGTTTGAGGAGATTGAGGAGATTGTGGGGCATTGACTGCCGGTTCAAGCACAGGTGCAAACCCGGAAGGTGACAGGTAGGAAAAGAAACTTCAATAGCCTCCCCCATCAAAACACCATACAATGACTGCATCACCGACCATCCTCAAACTCGGAGGGAGCGTCCTCACAGAGAAGACCGACACGCCCACACCGAAGCCAGCCGCGATCGGCAGATGCGCCCGCGAGATCGCAGCATCCATCACTCCTGCAACTTCCACCCCACCTGCGGGTGTGGGTGGTCCGCTGATCCTCGTTCACGGTGCAGGCTCGTTCGGGCATCCGCAGGCAAAGGAACATGACTCACCCGACGGATTCACCAATTTCGGGATAATCGAGATCCACCGGGCTGTAACATCGCTAAACGATCTTGTAATCGAAGCCCTGGTCGAAAACGGGGTCCCGGCAGCGGCTGTGCATCCGTTCGGTTGCATGGTGGCAGAAAACGGACGCATCGCTGAGATGGAGACTGCCCAGATCGGGATGATGCTTGCCCGCGGCATCATGCCTGTGCTGCACGGCGATGTGGTGATGGACAGGCGGGTGGGGGCATCGATCATCTCTGGCGATCAACTGGTAACATACCTCGCGGTCAGATTCAAAGCAGCCCGCATCGGGCTTGGCACCGCTGTCGATGGCGTGCTCGCAGACGGGGCTGCGGTCCCGCTGATCACGCGGGCGAACTTTGAGTCGGTGCGATCTTATGTTCAGGGGTCGGAAGGCACCGACGTGACCGGGGGGATGCTTGGCAAGGTGCTTGAACTGCTTGAGGTTGATATTGATTCGTATATATTCAATGCTTCAAAAGAAAATGTGATCGCCGGGTTCTTATCGGGCGATGAACCCGGAACGAGGATAACAGGGATAGCAGGGGCAGCCCATGAATGAGTGGAGATAAGGAGATATGAAACGATCGTTTGCTATTCAGGTCACCGTCATGGCGATCGCAGTCGTGCTCACCGGATGCATCGCCGATCAGGAATGGGGCGTTGACGATGACGGATTTTTGAAATATCGAGTATGCGAACCGGTGTTCCGGTTAACTCTGCTTGAAACGGCTGATAATTACACGCTCTACGGCGTCAACTTTACGAGCAGGGGCGCAAATATCGAGGGGCTTTTGCGGGTGCCACATACGGAACATACCGAAGACCGTGTTCCAGGCATCGTGCTGCTGCCAGGCGCGACCGTGACTAAGGAGGGCGAGCAGGGGCTTGCAAAGTACCTGTGCGGTCTTGGTTATGCAAGCATCGCAATCGATCAGCGTAATCTCGGCGGAATCGATATGGAAGGTGATCTGGGCGTGTTTCTGCGTGATGAAGAGCCGACGCAGCACAAGGTGGTGCATGACGCGCTCTGTGCCGCCAGAGTCCTGCGAGAGCAGCCAACGATCGATCCGGACAGGACGTTGTACCTTGGCGAGAGCAACGGCGGCAGGTTTGCGATCATCGCATCAGCGCTTGACGAGGCTGCGTGTGGCGTGATCGCGATCAGTACGTGCGGTTACGGAATCGATGCTGCGGTCGCATCCGGGCAGATACGAGACCATGACATGGTTCGGTTCTATAGATCGATCGATCCTGATACGTATCTGAATGAAATCAGCCCGAGAAAGTTTGTGATGATCCATTCCTTGAATGACACGATCATTTCGTACGATAGCGCACAGCAGACATATATGAAGATCGTCGGTCCGAAATCGCTGCACACCGTTCGGAAGGAAGGGCACGGATACTGCGCCGAAATGAATCCTTTTCTAAAAAGAGAGCTTGCAGAGATCTTTTCGAAGGTTTCATGAACCTTTGACCTTTGAATCGTGAATCACGAAATCGTCTGCAACCAGATCCAGTAGCTGCCCATGAACCTGCCCGTTGGACGCAAGCATACTCACCCTCGATGTGATCGAAAGCTCGCCAGTAAGCGGCATTCCGGTGGTATCGGTGATCCTGCCGCCGGATTCCTCGATGATAATCTTTCCTGCGGCGATATCGGTGATCCGCAGGTATCTGCGAAAGTCGACAAAGGCGTCCAGAACGCCGGAGGCAACATAACAGAGTTCGAGTGACGAACAGCCAAGAACCCGGATTCTCCGCACGACTCTTCCAAGCTCGATCACTTTTGTCGAGTCTGTCCGGTATGCATAAGCAGTCACGCTCAATTTTTGCAGTTCACTGACTTCTGACACGTTGATGCGCCTTTTATTGCAGTATGCCCCCTTACCAGCCTCTGCGTGATAGACATCACCTGAATGCAAATTTTCAATGAAACCGAGTGAGATATCGGCAAGATCGGTCATGCCAATGGCGATGGAGACCGAATAAAACGGGATACCAGCCACCACGTTGAACGTCCCGTCGAGCGGATCGAGAACGACTGTGAAATCGGCATCGCTCTTTTGGATACCCTGACTACGCAGGTCTCCGAAAATAACCTTTTCACCACACTCTTCGCTTATAAGCAATATCTTCCGACCATCAGCCTTCAAAACGTCGATTGCTGCATTCTCTGCTATTTCATCGATTTTTTTTGTGGGCGTGCCGTCTGCGCCGGTGTACAGTTCAATTCCTGACTCTGGCGTGCCGATGACGGGTTCAATCGCATCGGTGATCGCAGCAGAGATGTCGGTGCAGAGGGTCAGCAGGTCCATGTCTAATAATGCGATGCATGGATATAAAAGGGGGGTGGTCAACAGTATATATCGATGAAGGAAATACCCGGCGGTGTGTGCGCTGTTCGCGGCGTGCGTGCTCACGGAATCAAGGAAGGAAGGGACGGACTTGCCGGGATCACGGGCGAAGGGGAATCTGCCGGGGTTTTTACGAAAAACAAGATCATTGCAGCACCGCTTGTCATCACCAGGGAGCACCTCGCGGGTCATCGGCTGTCTGCTGTCGTTGCAAACAGCGGATGTGCAAATGCGTTCACAGGAACGCGTGGGCTTGCAGATGCCGCCCGCACAGCAGAGATGGTTGCAGGCAGGTTCGGGGTTCATGTCAATTCGATCGGCGTTGCATCGACCGGCGTCATCGGTGTGCCCCTTGATACGGACTGGATCGAGAACCGGATCGATTCTGTGATCGCGGGATTATCCGGTGCTCATGAGGGAAGCACGGCAGCAGCTCGAGCCATCATGACAACAGACACCTATCCGAAGGAGTTCGCAGTTGAATTGTCATCAGGCATGCGAATCGGCGGCATCGCGAAGGGATCTGGCATGATCTGCCCGAATATGGCAACGATGCTTGCGTTCATCTACACCGACGCCGATCTGCCGCATGAAACGCTCGATTCGTGCCTGAAACGGGCGGTAGATCGCAGTTTCAACATGATCGTGGTGGATGGCGACACCAGCACCAACGATATGGTGCTTCTGACAGCGACAGCTGCCGCTGAAGATGATGGACTGGACGAAGACGAGTTTCAAGAGGGGCTCGATTACGTCTGCACCGAACTTGCGAAGATGATCGCCCGCGATGGCGAAGGCGCAGAAAAATTCATCGAGGCGAGGGTTACCGGGGCAGAGACCGATGAGGATGCGAAAAAAGCGGCGAAAGCGATTGTCCAGTCGCCACTTGTTAAGACCGCTGTTCATGGCGGCGATCCGAACTGGGGGCGGGTTGTTGCTGCTGTGGGGTATTCCGGCGCCAACATCGATCCTGACCGGATGTCGCTTACGCTCTGCGGCGTTATGGTTGTGGATCGCGGCAGAACGGTCGATGGTGCTGTCGTGGAGATGAGCGGAAAGGATATCGGGATCGCTGTGGATCTGGGGCTTGGTGCGGGCGGGGCGGTTGCATGGGGCTGCGATCTGACATGCGAATACGTGCGGATCAATGCGGAATACACGAGTTGAGGCGTGCGGGGAGTCGGGATTGGCATCCAGGGATGGTGTCCGTTCGGACGCATACAAGCAGGATCACTCCGGATAGAGTGGGTCGCCACAAGGGCAATTAAAGGTCACGGTTTATCGGAGACTGCCGATTTTTCGATGTTCGAGATAAGCCATGAAATCTGGGATACTATCCGGATTTATCGATTTTACCCGGAAATCCGCAACCGAGAAACGCGTCTTATGCGCCGGAAAGACTTATGCCAAAGTCAAGCAAGTCTCACCACAGCATGTGCGAGATAACATTCACTCACATAAGGGATGATCACGCAGCGATGGTGGACATCAGCGGAAAAGACGCGACCCTCCGGCGTGCTGTCGCAACCGGCAGAATCAAGCTCAGGAGAGAGACAATCGCCGCGATCAGTGCAGGCAGCATCGAGAAGGGAAATGTGCTTGCGACAGCACGGATCGCCGCGATCACGGCGATCAAGGAGACGTCGCGCATCATTCCGATGTGCCATCAGATCCCGATCACCGGCATCGATGTCGATTTTGAGGTTGTGGGCGGTGCTGATTGTGACGATGGTGCAGACGATGCGGATGGTTCAGATGTTGCAAATACGATCTCTGCCCTGGTCACGGTTTCGTCCGTCGGGCGCACCGGCGTTGAGATGGAGGCACTTTGCGGCGTGAGCGTTGCGCTTTTAACGATCTGGGACATGGTCAAGTCCGCGGAGAAGGATGATAGCGGAAATTATCCTGACACTGCGATTTCTGGGATCAGGGTTCTTGAGAAGGTGAAATATTAGCCGTGCATATCAAACCGGAAATTCGGATACTTGCAATCGATGATTCTGCGCTGATAACGGATAGCGTCATGATCGTCGGGGTGATCTTCCGGGGTGGGGAATGGCTCGACGGCGTGCTCAGAGCAGAGATCACGCGGGACGGGCTGGACGGAACCGATGTAATCGCAGAGATGGTGGCAGGAACCCGGCATTACCCACAGATCCGTGTGATCATGCTCGACGGCGTGACGTACGGCGGATTTAACGTGATCGATATAAGAGAACTGCACAGCAGAACCGGGCTGCCGATAATCGTTGTGATGCGGACTGCGCCTGACATGGGGCGGGTCAGGGACGCGCTGCAAAATCTTCCTGACTTTGAGAAGCGGTGGCAAGCCATCCAAAACGCTGGCACGATCACCAAAATCGATGTGCATGAGAGTTCGCTCTGCATCCAGTGCGCAGGAATCGAGGTCTCTGATGCGGCTAAGATTGTTAGGCTCTCGACAACCCACAGCCATATCCCTGAGCCGCTTCGGGTCGCGCACCTGATCGCAACCGGGATTGTGTGCGGGGAGTCGCGGGGGCGGGCATAAACCGCGTCATCCATCCGTGCTCGTCGCACATCGCGGGTCGGGCGGGCGGCTTGGAGGCTCGCGATCCGGAATGCGGCAGCGTTGCGCATCTCATCACGAAAAGAGTTTATACGGAGTACACACAATGTACGGATGATGATTGGACTTATGAGGATCGACCTTCGTCTTCCCGATGAATTGGTCGAGAAGACCGACATTCTTGCCAAACTCGAATATAAGAATCGTACTGACGTAATAAAGAGTGCGCTGACCGAGTATCTCGGAGGAGTTGCCGCTACGCAGTTGAAGGAGAAAGCTGTGGAGTCGTATCTGGACGATAAACTGACGTACAACGAACTTGCGGTGGTAATCGGACGGCAGAATGCAGAGTCGGTAAAAGTTAGTAAGAGACTGCTTGAGAGGAGCGATAGAATTGCGGAAGATATCGCTCGTGGCTGATGCATCCGCTCTTGTTTCGCTGGCATCGGCATCCCTGCTACCGCTGGTTTTGAGCGAATTCGACGTAGTTGTGACCGATATCGTTGTCGGTGAACTCAAAGCGATGAGCGCCTTTGACGACGCACATGGCAGGGCTGCAACTCTGGTCCTGGAAAATATTGACTCAATGAGGGTTTTGAATGCGTCTGATTATCAGAGATTCATGACGAGCAGGATCGATTCCGGAGAAGCATCCTGCCTTGAGATCATCGATGGTGGCGGGTGCGACTATCTGCTGACCGATGATTTCAGGGCTCTCGGAGAGATAGAAAAACAGATCGGTGATGCAGTGGTTCTCTCACCGATCATTCTCAAAGCACTGGTCATGAGAGGAATAATCGGGAAGAGCGAGGCACTTGCCAAACTCGGTGAGATCGCTCGGAAGAGGGATTGGCTGGGAAGACCGATCTACAGGTATGCCATGAGATACTTTGATGAAGGGTTGTCGGACTCGTAGATGTGGTTTCTGGTGATTTGGGTTGCTTAACCGAGCACATCAGGGATGGCGATCACACTGGAATTTTTAGAACGCCAAAGTTTATATCCCGATTAAACATAACACCCATAACGACGGCACAGAAGGGACTAACTTGAAAAAAACCGAAAGGATGAAAGAACTGAAAAGTTTCGTCAAATATCTGGAAGATTGTAATATTTTCAAGTTTAAAGTCAACATATTCAATAACAGGCTCAAACTCCAGAAGTATGTATTTTTAGCCAGAAAATATGGTTTCAATCTGAGATATTCATATAATTTATATATACACGGTCCGTACTCGCCACAACTTGCTGATGATTATTATGCATTGGAAAAGTCGGCAATCGAACCCGAAAAAATAACCCTTGATGAGGGATTCATCAAACTTATTAAAAAGAAGAGTGAATGGTGGCTTGAACTTGCCTCGACAGTTGTAATGGTATCTGAAAGGTATAAAGATATGGGGGATGAGATGATGATCAAGCTTGTGAGGAACAGCAAGCCTTTTGCTTCCGAAGGTGAGGTTGAAGAGGTTATTTCAAAGTTAAGAAAAGCAAACGCCATCTAACGGTTTTTTCCGGCACCACGCTTGGTAAATCTGTCTGATATTTTTAAGTTACTATTTGCATCATCATATATTCTATCAACGATTATTTTATTGTCCAGTAATTTCGAATCGGTTGTTATGAGCCATTCGGATGTGGGATCTGCAAGAGCTTGTGCAACTATCAACGTATCTGTTGGTTTTATGTGGTTATCAGCCCCCATCAGTTCAAAGGCTATCTTGTAACTTTCTTTGTCTGGCGGGGGTGTGTTCGCATTCAGTTTAACTTCAATGAGCATCTGAAGATTCTCAACAATTCCACCATTATTAGAGTTGAATAACCAATTCATGCACTCCCCAAGACTAATAAGCGGAATCTTAACCATTATATCCGGATTCTTTATCATGGTTGCAGCCTTCTCTATAACGCCTTTTGAATGTTTCCTCTCGTCCCCTTTCTTGAAATAACCGACGATAACGTTTGTATCAAAGTAAATGCTCTGTTTTGGCTCGTTTTTATGTTTTTTCATGAGGCAGCACCAAAGAACTGAAGCGATGTTTTGTCTGCATCTGGCACGAGATGAATCTATGTCCTGTGC
>JAUWHQ010000133.1 GCA_030605805.1 Methanosarcinales archaeon
GGTCGCAGGATATGACATCGTGCGGGAAGTGATCAGGATAAGAGAGGTTACCGGTGTGCTTCCGGAGCCAGCCGGGTATTATGACAACCTTACGGCAAGGCAGAATCTCAGATTCTACGCAAAACTCTATGATATCGAAGAAAAACGTAGGGAGGAGAGGGTCGTTGAGTTGCTTAAGCTCGTTGGGCTTGGTCATGCCATCGATCAGAAGATCGGTGGCTTTTCGACAGGCATGCTCAAGCGATTCGGTCTGGCTCAGGCACTGATAAACGAACCGAGCATCCTGTTCCTGGATGAGCCAACAAGCGGCATAGATCCGCTTGGGGCGCAGGAGATGCGCGATCTGGTCAGTAACTTGAGCAGGGATAGGGGTGTCACCGTTTTCTTGAGTTCGCATTCGATGACAGAGGTTGAGGAGATATGCGACAGGATCGGTGTGATATCGAAAGGAAGGTTGATAGCGGTGGGTACTGTGGAAGAACTCAGGGATAGGGTGCGGGAGAGAGAAGGGGTTAGATATTCCCTGGAGGTGTCTGGTTTGGCTGCTAGCGAGGTTGCTGGGGCACTGGAGCAGATCGGAAGCGTGCACTCGGTTGAGATTTCGGATGGCGGGATAAGACTGCTGGCAGATAAGGATGCGCGTATGGAGATCGCTGAGGTTGTGCAACGCTCCGGCGGTGCTGTAACGAGATTTGAGGAGGAGCGGATGGATCTTCAGCGGGTGTTTTTGAGGTTGATCGGGGCGTGAGGTTATTTCTTGGCAGATTACAAATAGGAGAGAGTTGTCCGCGTTCATAATGCAGAAGAAGCGACTGGATTAGCCGTTGAATACGAGTAATACAGTAATCTGGTAGATTACATTCAGGCGATAACTGCAAATCGATTCGTAGCCTAAGTAAAACTTAATAGATACTCCATTAAACGCTTAACAGGAACTGAATTAAAAGCAACAGTCAGTTCTCATAAAAAATGAAGGAGGATACGACATGAACAACAGAACAAGATGGATAACCGTATTCCTGCTCGCAGTGCTTATGATCGGACTCGCTTCTGCAGGATTCTGGGGCTCGGATGCGCCCGAAGTGCTGCATAAGAAAGTGATCACCGTGTCCGGGTACGGCACTGTTGACACACATCCTGACGAGGCTGTGCTCAGGCTCGCTGTGGTGACGCAGGCAGTGGATGCGAAGAACGCAAGCGATGAGAACGTCGAGGAGATGGATGCAGTGCTTGCCGCACTCTATGAAATCGGAATATCAGAGGACGATGCCGTGACGTCCGGTTATCGAGTGTGGCCACAGTACAGTTGGGGGGATGATGGGCGGCAACTTACTGGCTTTCAGGTGCGCAACTCGCTGACCGTAACAGTCAGAGATATCGAGAAGATCGGAGATATGATCGATGCCGTAATTGGAGCAGGAGCAAACGAGATCAGTGATGTGACATTCACTGTGAGCGATGACCGGCAGGCAGAACTCAGGGATGAAGCTATCGCGGATGCTGTAAAGAAAGCAAAGGCTGATGCAGCGTCGGTGGCACGTGCGATGGATGTAGCGATCGTGGGTCCGGTTGAAATATCGACCACAGGATCGCAGTTTTCGCCGTACAGGATGTACATGGGTTACGAGGCAGTATATGATATGGCGATGCCAGTAGTCCCGGAGGTGGCGAAGGCTGCAGGTCCACAGATCCAGCCGGGAGACGTGACGGTTTCGGCGCAGGTGACTGTGGTGTACGAATTCGGGTGAATCGAGTAGCCATAATGGAGTGATTATGAAAAAATGGAAAATTGGTGCGATAATTGGAGCGATGTCGGGTTTAATAATTTCGTATATGCCTCTTTTGTGGCTATATGGTGGAGGGAAAATTGTGAGTGTTATCCCTCCAGCTCCCTCTTTGTACTCTTTTGGATTTTATTGCTGCTTGCTCTTGTCAGCAATTTTTGGGACGCTAATCGGTGCCGTAGCTGGATATTTAATTGATAAAAAGAGAACAGCGTATGGATCCGGTGTATTAACGATTCTTAGCATTCTGATTCTGTCAAACACAGCATCAGCATGTGTAAACCCAACTGATTCGTTTGCAACCGAGGTTTTATTGAACAAGCCCGGAGTTTCGTACAATCTGTCCGGAATGATCGAGTCAGATGACGTCATCGTCAAGACAAAGGAAGTTCCTATTCTTGAAACCAGACATACAGAGGGCGTACCAACTCCACAGGCGATTATGATTCCAGAGAATAACAGCACAGTGGTGATGGAGGCAGTAATGACAGGGGAGCCAGTGGAAACGCGAACAGAACTCGATGCGATCATCTATCGCTCGCATTACAATCCGAATGTTGCGGGGATCCTTTCGGAAGATTGCATCTATACAGAGGGAGAATGGGACGATACCAAGCACATTTCGGTAAAAATCCAGATTCCAACAAAAGACGTGCACGAAAGCACGCCGTATATCAGAATCGGACTGACAGAAGACGTGAACGCTGCCACGCTCGATATCGATGTCTCTGCTGATCTGGGCTGGGATGCTGAAGTATCCGGAAGTGGAAGCTGGACCACGGAAGATGGCGAACGCCGCACCATGAAATCATATTTGCTCCGAAAAGGCGATATCCGGATCAATGTCATGCCTGCTGATAGGACCTCACTGGAAGAAACCGTGGTTCGTATGACTGTGAATGATGCAGAGTCTCTGAGTGAAGGTGCAAAAGACGAGATCACAGATGTTCTGGTCGCAATCAGATTTTTTGAATCGACAGACACGATCGATGATACGGCAATCGTATCAAATATCAGGGAATGGGATGACCTTGAATCTGCTATCGACATTCCTGCGGATGACTTCGATTTCGGAGCTGCCATGAGAACAGAACTTGAGCATCTCAGAGGCGTTGGTGTGATTGTGGGATTGACTGATGCGGATGTTGATGAAATCGCATCTGTTTGTGTACGTGGGGCCGCTGGCTTCAATTCAAGGATCGTTTATGAAGACGGTGAATGGATACCATATCGTGAAACAGGGAATCCGATACTGATGAAACTTGCCGACTGCGGTGGTTTTTCGATCACAGAACTTCCGGGCGGGACTACACCATCAACACCGATACATGGATCAGATCACGCATCCACTTACGCGATACCTGCGTTCACAGCATTTGCCGCGATTGCAGGACTGCTGGTAGTTGCATACATGAGGAAGTGAAGATAAATGAGACACATATCCGCACTGCTTACACTGCTGCTGATCTTCGCATCAGCAAATACCGCAGCAGCCATGCTGGTCGAGGAGGCAGGCGAGATACCATATCAGGTATCGAGAGCCGATCGAATCGCAATCGGAACGGTGACAGATGTCCGGTCATTCTACAATTACCGAGTTGCGACAATCGAGGTGGATGAATGGTTGGATAGCCCGCTACCCACAAAAGCAATAACGGTGAGAACAGAAGGTGGCACGAATGTCTGGGTCGAGGATGAGGCATCCTTTGCTCTGAACGAGACTACGATCCTGATGCTCGAAGATGCGGACGTCAGTGAACACAGGTTCAAAATGGTGTGCGGAGAACCCGGAAAGCGCCCCCTGTCTGACAGAGACGCAATTCTAAAAGCACTGTCAGACCGTCCGCGAAGAAGCGGTGATTCCGAAGATGAGGTGATGCGATACCCGCCGAACCCTGTCGAATTTATCCCGCCGGCGTCTGACCGCGGGCTTGACATTGGAGTTCCTGTAACCCTTGTTTTGGATAATGTCAGATATCAGAAGTGTAAACTTGTTTGGGAGTTAGCAGAATCCCTCGATATCGAATTGCTTTACATTCCCCCATATTCTCCTAATTTGAACCTTGCCCGCGCGTCTATGGAAATTTGTTAAGAAACAGTGTCTGTATTCGAAATATTATTCCGAGTTTAAGGGCTTCAAAAACGCTATCATCGATTGTCTGAACCAAACGGATACTACCTACAAAGAAGAACTCGACTCTTTACTCACCTCACATTACGGTTTCAGAGGTTTGAAAAAGCTCAAGTTGTGGCGGTGTGTTGTGCAGATGTGTTAGCGACTGAAAGGTGTCCTGCTAAAGTTTATCCCTTGTCTTCGTTTATACTCGATCCAACGGTCTTTCCTGCCTCACCCACACCCGCCCCACGTCTCAACCACGCTCCGGCTGTCCATATCCAGAAGCGCTGACCTCGATGCATCTGCCCATGTCACGCTCAGGCAGGTCTTTGCCGCATAAAACTTCTCTGTCGTCTCCGGAAGAATCCGCCGGAGAGTCGGCGTGCCCACGTCGCCGGACAGCACGCCTGCGATCCCCGGATCCTGCATCGCAATCCCGATTGCATCCTGTCTTGTCGATTCGGGAATCGCTTCGAGGAGGTAGCCTGTCCTGGTGAGGTGACCGTTATAGATGAACTCATACCGGTCAGGA
>JAUWHQ010000235.1 GCA_030605805.1 Methanosarcinales archaeon
TCGAGAGATTGTGCTTCATATTGATATCAAAATCAGTGCCCGCCATTCCCGCACTGTGGTTTGGATTGTAGCCGTGGCAGATGCAGTTTGCAGGACCATGCTCACCTGCCATCAGCGCGGTTGCAATCTCGGGGTGACATCGGTCGCAGAAATCATCCGGCTCGGGCTGGTTCATGTATGTGCTGTGCCCGCCTGCGAATATGCCGTAAGCCACGAGCGAGGTGGCAGCGATTGCAAGCATCGCTGCCATGATCACAACCGGCCTCCTTTGCCCTTTCGGTCTCTCTGGCGGCATATTATTCGTACTCCTGATCCGGGTATGTGTGGCACCATCTGCAGTTGTAATCGGCAGATGTGCCGCCGTATCTGTTTATCGAGTTGGTGTATGATGTGGCATTATGGCATTCGGTACAGTCGGTCACATCAAGCGTTGTCGGGCTTGCAGTGACGTTGTGGCGATCAACATCGATCACAGGGTCGGGCTGCACGACGTGGCAGCAGTCACACCACTTCCATGTGTATTCGGGGGGCGGGTGATAATTGGTGTGGCACATGACGCAATCATCGCCAGGGTTGTTTCCGTGGACGCTCGCCTCATACATGGTCTCGTTCACATACACATCCGGGGTGCCGTAGTCGTCCATCGCGGTGTAGTTGTAGTGGCAACCCACGCATGACTCGGTACTCGCATCATGTCCGTGATACCGATCCGCGGTCTGATTGTAGATGTTATGACACTTCAGGCACTGGGTGTTGTTGCCCCAAACGATTCCGTCCAGGAGGTCGTGCGCATACGCAGGAGGACCGGGGCGTGAGATGTCATCGCTCAGGGAATGGCACTTCGTGCATGCTGGCTTTGAGTTCCATCTGTGCACGCCATCGTACTCGGTGATTGTGATCTCGAAATCACCGTAATCGATGCTGAAACTTGCGTTGGTGTGGCAGATCAAGCATCCAAGGTAATTCGATGGCTTGTCTGTGGTGGTGTTCAGGATCAGACGCTTGTGTATGCTCTGTTCGAGCATCAAGCCAATGGCTGGGGCACGTGCATAGTTCTTTGGCGGGTTATCTGACATTGACTGGTCATATGTATGCCACGAATTCGGAAGACCTGCGGCATGACAGTCAGTGCAATGTGGGGCAGAGAGGTAATGGACGTTCGGGGTGCCATACTCATCATCAGTCCAGAGATTATGACATGGTTTGTCGTAGCAGGTATTCCAGTTCTCATCATGCTCTGCCCCTACACTTCTCACGATATCCGAGTGGCAGTTCAGACATATCTGGTCTCCATTTCTTGGATCTCCTATTGCGTCGGGGGGCCATCCTCCAGTTGAGTCTGGGTACGCGTGTCTTGAATAGAAAGTACCACCGCTACCATCAGCACTGAGTCCCTGTGGATCGCTGCCCCAGAACAATGCGACTCTTGTGTCTCTCTTATGCGTCATATTCGAGCCGTTTGGCGCGAGGTTCAGAGGATCGTCATTCATCGCATAGTTATCGTAGCCCTCATTGATATCCTCGTAGACTGAATCGTGGCAGTCACTGCATCGCGGGATCGATATGCTGTGGATGTTGAGGTGATCGGTACCATTACAGTGGCAGTTCGCGCATGTTGCGTTGTTGCCCTGATAGCCCTCGTAAGGATGAATCGGATAGTCTTCTGACTCCGGATGGCAGTCGTCACATGTGAGTATGTCGCTCTCGTCAAAGGTCGCGTGGAACGCGTTGTGGCAGAACGAGCAGTTGACTACCGGGCTATCGCCGCTCGGATGCCCGCCGACATCCCTTGGCTCGCCTGCCCCGGTATCCAGCCACTGCGGGACCGATGAGCCAAAGGAGATCGGGTGGCAGTCTGCGCACGCCGGGTATGCGTTATCGATCTCTCCGGCATCCGAATCGCTGATGTGACCGTGACAGCTTGCGTTCGAGCATGATTGATTTGCGAGACCGTCGTGCGGTGGATCGACCTTGGTGTGTTCTCCATAAGCATATCCCGCACTCACTGCCCAATTTGCATTATAGCCGCCGTCGATGCCGTGGCAGAAGGTGCATTCGACCACTGTGCTGCCATCCCCCCTGACCTCCCCGGAGCCCTGGTGGCATGGGGAACATTCTGGATCTCCGGTCCCACCACCGCCACCACCGCTCATCTTATGTTTTTGTTTCGTTTCTTCATGCCACGGATACTTGTTAAGACGATTTTCCGGGGTGTGGGTCAGTTCCGAATTCGTGAGATACGCGATATCGAACGTGGTATCCCCCATCCCCTTGCCACCAAGGATATTTGTCCAAGTATGAGGTCCCATGTTGTCGCCAGAAGGCTCGCACCACCAATATACAGACTCTGCAAGACTCTGCTCTATGTGACACCGGTCACAGCCCCATCTCCCAACCCTGAACGTCTTCGTTCCATCGATGATGCCTTCTGAAGTGCTCGCCTCCACGCGTATGGTGAAATACTCAGGATCGCTGCCACCGAAGTTTATTCCACCGGAATCGGCGTCTGTGATCTCAAAACTCGCTGTGTATAACCCGTCACCCCGATCCTCTGCGTCTCCACTTGCTATGATCGTTGTGCCATTACTAACAGTATAGTGCACATCATCCGATGCAGCCCTGTATCCTCTGTGATCCATGAGCAGGACGGTCATGTTCACGGTTCTGTCGTATCCACCAGATTGCCAGAGACCTTCCGAAGATGCATTATACACCCAGTAGTACGGATCGAGCAGATATGTGGCTTTATCTGTGCTGATCCGAAGTTGTGTGCAGACGCCAACGCCTGCCGGAGCTCCCACCATGAACCACCCCGATGCCGGGGCTGTGGATGTGGACGCGGTCAGTGTGTTGTTCTCGGTGTCCCTCTCTGTGTCAAGTTTCTGCCATGAACTGCTCCCCATCTTGTAGATTGCGAGTGCGCCTTCACTCGTGCCGTTGAGTTCATCCTCTGAGTACCTGATCGTTATGATGCTATTGTTGTATGCGAGCGAAGCGGGCTGCATCTTGATGTACTTGACCGGAATTTCGGAAAACTCGAAACTCGCAGGATTTTCTTTCGTTTCATCGATTGTTATAACTGCGGAAGTGCTCTTTCCACTTATGCAGAATCGTACGGATGTGTTCTTCGTCGAGAAGGCGTCGATCTCGAAATAGCCGTACAGTGGAACAGCAGTGAAATTGAATGTGCTGCTTGATGGTGCACTCCGGAGTACGGTCGCTCCGTCGGTGTCGTAGTATGTTATGTCAGATACGAGCGGATCACCGGAATCTTCCTTCACCTGTCCCTTAACGTTTGTACTCATGATCACGACCCATTCGGTCTTGTTTGAGGTCCCGTTCTCCTCGTTCGTGAGCCAGCAATCGACATACTTCGTTCCCGGGTTGCTCCATGAATATGTCTGAGTCGCCCCATCGCATGAGGGATTCTCCCGATCCGTTTGGTCAGTGACTTTCCAGAGAATATCCCCTTCCTGGGTGTATCCGATGCGGAAATCGATGCTCTCGCCTATGTTCGCGGTCAGGGTCAGATTACTGTCCTCTGTCTTGCTATTCCACCGCTCAGAGACCCGAATCGTTGAGACGAGGGGGCGATGATCCTCTGTATCCTTGTCCGCGATGATGAATGGGGTATCGCCAAGACCGTCTCCATCCTCATCGCTTCCTGTGTACTCGCTGTAGTAGTTTCCTCCGAGATGTGAGCTGCCGATGATGTTTCTTCCGGGAGTTTTCGTGATGTTCCATCTATTATCCCCCGTTATGTCCCTGACATCGAATTTTTTGTTGAAGAGAATATAATTATTATACACCAAATTGTATCTGGCTGATACATATATTCCCTGTCTATTATTATTGACCACATTGGTGTGCAGCGTGTTATTATTGCTGGAGCCACGGATACCGATACCATGCCCATTATGCTCCACAATATTATTGATTATCGTGTTATAGCCACTATAATCATAAAGATGAATGCCATAGCCACTGGAATCAGTAGAACCGTAACGATTATCCTTCACAGTATTGTTGCTGATGTTATTATAATCTGACTTACGAAGATCGATGCCATACCAGTTGTCTGTCAGATTGTTGTATGAGATGTTGCAGTGATCGACCTCATAGAGATATATCCCGGTGCCGGTGTCGGAACGTCCTCGTATCGTGAATCCGCTGATATTGACCCACGAACTCTCGATATCGAAGACTCTTCCCGCGATATTTGCTGATAATACATCCACCACGTCCATTCCCTCACCTTCAAGTGTGATGGGTTTGTTGATCACCACGTTCTCGATGTAACTGTCATTATACACGAATATGTGTGAGCCATCGGTCGCATTATCGACTGCTGACTGGATCGGGGTGTCGCTCTGGTTGAACGTGCCGCCTTCATGCCACCAGCCAGTCTTGTTGACATATATGGTCTGGGATGAATCGGGTCCTGTAGGACCGGGTTCTAAAGTTGTCACCGTGATATTCCATCTCAGAGTCTCTGATGTTCCGTTATCGTTCGTAATCGAGACGTTCAGGTAGTTACTTCCTGGTGCGTCCCATGAGAACGTCTGATTTCCTGAATTGACCGATGTGTTCGTCACATTGGGATTGCCGGTCGCGTTCCATGTGATGTTTCCTGTCTGGTTGAATACGACACCGAATTCGACCGGTTCTGTGGTGTTGACCGAGAGATCGAGCGAATCATTCCCTGTTCTGTTGTTCCACCATGATTGAATCGCGGGTGGTGTGCTGTCCGAAGTCGCTGATGGACCGTCGCTTGCCATCACGAATGGGCTGCAACTGGTAACATTAGCCCAGACATAGTTTGCGGTTGTGTTTCTGCCATTGCTGCTGCAGTAGTCCGGATTCTCGGTTTCATTCATCCTCAACCAGCCCGTACCGCTCTCGAACTTGTAGATATGGAGCGTACTTTCGTCGATATCTCCGAGCTCTGATTCGTTGTAGCCTATCCTGACGTGCACATAACTGCTGCCGCTTGCATCGGTTGCCATCGCCTCTGCAATACTCTCATCCACAGTGATGTTCACACCCTTGATCAGTTCGACATCCGTGCCAAGACCCGTTCTATTTCCACTAACATCTGTGCAGTTGAGTGGGTCATCTATCGTTGCGATATTGATCGTGCCCACGACCGAGGTGTTGGCGAGGTAGACGATCATGGTCGAATTGCCTGCTGTGGCGTTGCCTGTTCCATTGGTGACAAAACCAGTGCCAGGCGTGGTATTTACCGTTATCTCTACGGTGTAGGTTTTGTTGCTTGATATATTGCCATTGACCGCATATATCTCGGTGCACCCTGCGTGCAGTGCTGTGAAGTTCACAGCGGAACCGTCTGTTCTGTTGAGCATTCCGATACCTGATGAGTTGAGGTACCAGCGGAATGTCAGCCCGGAGATCGAATTGTTATATTGATCATAGCCTGTGGCATAGAACCTCGCTTCTTCGCTGATGTTCAGCGTACATGAAGTCGGTGTCACGTTGATGTGACGGAGGTGGGGGGTTGTGTCAGGAAGCGGTCTTGTCCATGCTGTGTGATTGATCCATGTGAGATTCACGTTTCCTGATGTATCGATGGTATGCGTTGCGATCTCGTATTCCGTCTCATGTGCAAGACCTGTTGCGTTGTAGAACTGTTCTGTGACATTCTTTTTGAATGATCCGTCGAGATAGACCATCACTGCTGAGAAGTCAGCATCTAACGGGTCTGTCCAGCTCCAGTTGATGAATGTCTCCTCGTAGGTCGTGTTCGTTAGATCGGTGATGCTTGCTGGTGGTGTTGTGTCTGGAGTCACATCTGTAATATTGAGCACAACATTATCCCATCTTATATCTGCATATTTGGAACCACCTGAAAATTCCATCTCCACTCGAAGTCTGAAATCGTAGGCACCGGCAGTTGTAAAGTTGTTTGTGATATCAAGATCTGATATGCGAATCCAGCTTTGATCGGCGTATGATGTATTGTTGCTCCATAGTATATTATAACTGTTAGCACCTGGTTTTTTCAATTCAACATAGAGATATGCCTGTCGAGAACTCCCGCCCATATCCGTGGTGCGATTCCAGTCAAAACTGAGATATGCACTGGCAGGAGGGGTTGCCCCAGTATATGTGAAACTCTGGTTGGCATAACCTCCCTCACCGGAGGAAACACCCCCTCCAGCATGCATCCACATACACCCACTTACATTTCCACCTGTGCTGCTCCACTTTGTTGTTATGGAGGTGTTGGAGATCTCTGTCCAGTTGTATGCATCAGTCCCGTCACCCTCGGTAAAATCACCATTCACGATGTAGTTTTTCGGATCTCCCGCCCCACCTGCTTCTTTGAACGTCTCACCCCCATAATCAACCTCATCATGACCCAGTTGATAAAACAGGAGCCACTCCATCGGAACTGAGTAGGGGTAGCTCACCGATGTCCTGTTATCGGTGAGATTCTGCTGCCATGCCGGTATCTTGATGCTGCCAGCAGCGATCATCGCCGGCGCACAGTCTTGTGATTGGTCATTATCCGATGACATAACCACGCCACATAACAGAGCCAGAATACTCAGTAAGAAGATGCCTATGATACACCAGCTAATCTGCATACGTCTGACTCGATACGGAGGGGGGGGAGGCATTGGTTGGTCACCTGATTTGATTCTAACAACGTTCGGCGGACCATACCTTAAATATTACTGAAGAATCATCAGTACGCTGTAAATTGTGGCAACCAAACACTCGTCAGCGTATCCGTGCTGCTATTTGTTGATTAAATAGCCGGCACTTATGATATACTCTGATAATCGGTCAATTCGGAGATATGAGTCCGGGTACTTTTGCAAACGTACCGCAGTATGTTTTATCCAAAAATCGGAATCAGCGGGCGGCTACATTGCTGCTGCCCGCGTCGCAGACAAAATGCGGGCGTTTGCCACGAGTGGCGGATGTCGTGTATGCAACTCTTGACAGGAGGAGATCTGTTAGTCTCCATGCCAGAAAACGCAGGAATTCCATACTACAACGCGCAAGCGCCCTCACTCCGCCCCTTCCAGCGCAGGCAAGCCAAATGCACCTGCCAGACCCGCGCCACGCTCGCCGATCTGATCAAAGCACCCCCCGATCGTTGAGATCGGTATATATTTCTCAGTCCGCGTCCCGTCAGCCGATTCGATCTTTATGATGAGTTCGGTCGTTGCCACTCCATGCTCAATACATTTCTTTGCGATCTTGCCATACTCTGCCAGTATGATTTTCAGGGTATCATAAGCCATGGAATGCCCGATAACGTCCATATCATTGAAGGTTATCGTTTTTAGTGTGGATGTCACGCGATTTTCGGTATTTTCCACATAATCGATGACCGCATGCATAAGTTCGATAATACTCGCATCATCAATCTCTTTTGAGATCGTTTCGTCCTTTGTTATGTCAACAGGTTCGTCGATCCCATACAATATCGAATAATCCTTGGTCGCCCGCCCCATCTCGATACGCACAGCATCCAAACCTTTTTTATCTTCGAACTTTGTGGATATATTTTTATTCGTGCATTCAACACTGACCAGATGGTGATTTGACATATCCAGAGTCTTCAGCACATTTTCTTTGTGGAATAGCCCGGAAGTGCTCCATGCCGGTATGGAGAACGAACCGACCAGTTCTTTCACAGATACGGGTTCTTTGAACCGCAGTTCATAAACAAATGATAGCACATCCATATCTGATGAAAATTCACCGCACAGTGCACTGCCACCATCGGATATCAGTGAATGTCTCCGTGTCGCATTATACACGCCGAACTCAAGAAATGTCTCAAATATCTTCCGGATATTCTCTGAATCCCGCTTGATCAGCTCTCTCAGATCCTTGGTCCTCGAATCGAACTGTGCATCGAGTTTTTTGGTCTGCTGGCGCACGCACGTTGTGCATGTCTCTGTGATCGCTTCTTTGCAGGCATCCAGGATGTCGACGTCGTCATCTGCGATCATGGTATTCAACTGTGCCCCGAGGTTGCTTTCAAACGCCTTTAACCGGGATATCCGTTGATCTCTCGCGCGGTCGATGTTTTCAAGCTCTTTCTTGGCGGATATGGCTGCATTCTCTTTCGGACACGCATCTCCGATCACGCCCAGCAGTTTTTCCAGATCTTTGATATAGTCACGTTGCACTGATAGTTCGACAGAATCCTGATACAGATACTTCATACTTCCACACCTCCGCTTTCAATTGGTTATTATATTACTATAATGTTGCTGCTAATTAATGTTTGTCTGGCAAACGACCACTACATCGACATCCGGGCAATCCCGAGCGCGCCATCAGGGATGCGCGCCACCATGGTGCCGGCACCGGTCACATCGAGCATCTCGATGACAAACGCCTCGACTGTGAGATACACAGAAACCCGCTCTCGCAGGCAGCCCACGCGTGCAGCCTCGTCCCTGCCAAGAGCCGCATGGAGGTGTATAGCAGGTGTATCACCCGTCCGGAGGATGTTTCCGACACCGAGTATCTCCTGCACATCCGTAATCGATGACCAGACCGGATCTGGCGGAACTGTGTCCTCTTTTGGTCCTGTTACGAGACAGAGATCCCTGACCGCGCCGATCAGGATGAAGAACGCTTGTCTGATATCCTCCAGCCTTGCAAGCCCCTCGAGTTCGGCAAGCAGATCCTCGCCATGATCGATCCGTGCGACAAACACCCTGCCAATGCAGCCGGTTCGGTATTCCATCTCAGTTATACCAGTTAGTCTCGTTTACCCTTTCAGGTGTTTTTTCACACCCTCGATCAGTTCTCTGCGACCGAACGGTTTGGTGATGTATCCATCAACACCAACAACGTGAAGACCGATCATCTTATCGATGGACTGCGACTTTGCGGTGAGCATTACCACCGGAATGTCTTTCGTATCCTCATTTTCACGAATTGCCTGATACACCCCCCAGCCATCGATACCTGGCATCATAATGTCCAGCAAAATCAGATCCGGCTTCTCCTCCTTCAGCTTATCCAGTGCCGACCTGCCATCGTACACCGGGATGATTCCATACCCTTCATTTGTGAGTACAAGCGCAACCAGATCAACAGTATCGGGTTCGTCATCTATGATCATAATCTTTGCACACATTGCAATAACATATCTACGCCAAAGGCATAAAAGAGTAATCCTTTAGCAGCCATCATCCGACCATCAGATGCTTCACTTCAAGGTATTCCCGGAGCCCATGAACCCCGAGCTCCCTGCCGATCCCGCTCTCCTTGTATCCGCCAAAGGGCGCATGTTTGGGCGCGCCGTGATACGTGTTTATCCACACCGTTCCTGCCCTCACGCGGCTTGCAATCCTCTTTGCATGTGATACATCCTTTGACCAGACCGCTCCGGCAAGTCCGTACCTCGTGCCGTTCGCAATCTCGATAGCCTCATCCTCGTCACTGTATGTGAGCACAGATAGCACGGGTCCGAAGATCTCCTCCTGCGCGATGCGCATCTCAGGCGTAACTCTGTCAAATACCGTTGGCTCGACAAAGAAACCGCCGACCACGCCTGCGCCCGTATCAAGACGTTTTCCACCGAAAACAAGTTTTGCACCATCCCGGGTTCCGTATCTAATGTATTCGAGGTCTTTTTCCATCTGTCCGGCACTGATCACAGGTCCCATGTCAGGATCAGCAAGTCCGTCCCCTATTCTCAGCTTTTCGGTCTCTCTGGTCAGATGCTCCATGAACCGATCGTGGATGCGCTCTGGCAAAAGCAGCCTCGAACCTGCTGTGCAGACCTGTCCTGCGTTAAAGAAGATCGCAAAGACCGATCCCTTCACTGCTTTTGCGATGTCTGCATCCTCAAGGACGATATTTGCGGATTTTCCGCCGCATTCGAGCGTGATCTTCTTGAGGTTCGTCGATGCAAGCCGCATAACCTCTTTTCCGGTCTCGGTCCCGCCTGTGAACGCAACCTTATCGACCTTTGTGCTGCCCGCAAGCTCTGCTCCGACCACGCTCCCTCTACCTGCGATCACGTTCAGCACTCCTTTCGGGCATCCTGCCCGGTTACAGATCTCTCCGAGCTTCAGCGCAGTAAGCGGAGTCTGGCTCGACGGCTTGAGTACGATCGTGTCTCCTGCGGCAAGCGCCGGCGCAACCTTCCATGACGCCATCTTGAGCGGCAGGTTCCACGGGACGATTCCTGCCGCAACACCGATTGGCTCGTAGAAGACTGTGCTGTGCTCGTCAAGTTTCTCCTCAAGCGGTCTCGTAAGACCTGCAAAATACTCAAAAAAGTCTGCTGTGTCCAGAACGAACCGCTTTGCCCATCCAATCGGCATTCCGTTGTCCAGCGTTTCGAGGCGCGCAAGAATGTCCGCATCCTTTCTGAGCAATTCCGCTGCTTTCTGCATGACCCTCGTTCTGAGTGGCGGATTAGAGCTCCAGTCAGTGTTATCGAACGCATCGCGTGCTGCATCGATCGCTCTTCGCGCATCAGCGCGTTCTGCAGAAGCCGCTGTTGCAAATTCCACCCCTGTTGCCGGATTGATCACCGAAAATCTGCTTTCAGATCCTGCTTCCACCCATTCACCGTCGATCCATAGTTTATAGTGCGTTGCCATGATGATCCACTCTTT
>JAUWHQ010000170.1 GCA_030605805.1 Methanosarcinales archaeon
CATTTGTAAACGTTCTGATGGACCCCGAAGATATAAGGGATGCCTGCCAATTTCATGCTATGAAACGTGCGCTCTGGTGGCTGATCGCCGGCACAAAAGGCGGAGTGAACCGTGCCCGGATGATCAATGCATTGAATGACCGCCCATACAATGCCAATCAGCTATCAGCAGTGCTGGAATTGGACTACAAGACGATAAGACATCATCTCAAGGTTCTTTCCGAGAACAACGTGGTCACATCCACGGGAAGTGGCTACGGCGCGATGTATTTTCTCACTCAGACTATGGAAGAGAATTACACACTCTTCGAAGAGATTTGGGCGAAAATTGGGAATAAATTCAAGTGAAATGGTGATACTATGCAACTATCAATGTATGATCCGGTATTTATATTGAATGTCAAGACGGTGATGACCACAGCAAATGTGGTGCTGCTGGTAATACTGCTTGCCATCTATGTCAGGAGTTACGCACAGATCAAATCGAAGTTCACGCTGGGTTTGATGATATTTGCGTCCCTCCTGCTCTTGCAGGCAGTCATGTCGACTCCATGTATTCATGCTGCTGCGTGCGGGCGTCGGATGTTCGTCATCGGACCGCTTGACGTGATACCTGACATACTCGAATTTATGGCGCTTTTGGTACTCCTGTACCTCAGTTCGGAATGAATTTGGGCATGATTCTGGTGAGATTTGGATATAATTCTGGAATAATTATATATATGCGCAACCACTGATTACTAAAGTGCCCGGACGGGCTAAGATCAAAGGAGATGAAAGCAAAATAAAGACAAGAATAATGACTGGAATACTGATCGTTGCGCTGGTAGCAGTCTCCGCAGGAGTTGCTGCCGCCCAGTACGGTCAGGGCGGCGCTGGCGGTGCCCGATACGTGGATGCTGACGGCGACGGCATCCCGAACGGGCAGGACGACAATCAAGCGCCATCGCGAGATGGATGCGGCCGCGGTAATGGCGGACAGGTTTGCGGATGCAATCGATAGATATATGTGCGTGGGATGACCGCGCACTCTTTTTTAGTAGACAACGCATGGCAATATAAATAATAGATCACATAATGAGATAAATTAAATGAGAAACTTCGTAGCAATAGGAATCGTGGTATTGATAATTACCACGGCAGGCTGTATCACCCCTGACGAAAACCCCATAGAAGAAACTGGTCGCGACATAGGCGACAGAAATATGCAGCGTTCGGACGAGGATAGGCAGCAGGGTATTGGACTGCAAGACGATGATGGCGACGGAATTCCAAACAAGGACGACACTGATTTTCAGAGGGGAGTTAACCGAAGCAATAACACAGTTAATACAACCCGGATCAATGAAAATAACAATGGAATCGATAGCAAAATGGAAGACGGAGTCAATGATGGGATTACGATTGGCTGAATAATCGGTGATAAGAGATGGGGCGCACTTTAATCGAATTAACGGATCTCTGGAAAATTTATCAGATGGGCGAAGTAGAGTTTGCCGCACTGAAAGGAGTTAATCTGGAGATAGATAAAGGAGAATTTGTAGCAGTCATTGGTCCAAGCGGAAGCGGCAAAAGCACCATGATGAATCTGATCGGATGCCTGGACCTGCCAAGCAGAGGCGTAATTCGCCTGGATACCGAGGATATCTCCAAACTTGGTGAATCGGATCTGGCACAGATCAGAGGAAAAAAGATCGGATTCATCTTCCAGCAATTTAACCTCATTCCAACATTAAGCGTTCTTGAGAACGTGATGTTGCCTCTGGAGTTTCAGGAAGTTGCTACCAGCGTGGCGCAGCAAAGGGGTCTTTACTTACTGGAGATGGTGGGACTGAACGATCGGGTCCACCATCTACCTTCGCAGTTATCAGGTGGGGAACGACAACGGGTGGCTATCGCAAGGTCGTTAGCAGTCGATCCGGATATAATCCTGGCTGACGAACCAACAGGAAACCTTGACAGCAAGACAGGGAAGTACATACTGGACTTTCTGAATGGACTGCACACGAACGAGGGAAAAACAATCATCATCGTCACACATGACCTCAATCTTGTTAAATATGCCGAGAAAGTGGTCCATATCAAAGATGGTGAGATTGAGAAAGTAGAATACACATAAAAACACATAAAAAAAATGAAGGAGACGAATAAGATGAAACAAATGAAACAAATTTTGTTAACAATGTCGTTATTGATTTTGGTAATGGGTAGTACTGTAGCAGAGGACGTAGCAATTGTTGCAGACCTGATAAGCCAGAACCCGGATCCTGCAAGATCCAGCGAACTTGTTGAGATCAGGTTTAACGTACAGAATATTGGATTTGATGATGTGGAAAACGTAATTATTGAATTAGAGCCAGAGTATCCTTTTGCTCAGGTTCCGGGAGAGTCGCTAAACAAAACGATCCCCTATCTTAGATCACGCCAAACGGACGAGGATGCGGCTATCATTAAATTCAAACTGCTCGTTGACAACGATGCACCCGAAGGCGTTTATGAGATGGACATACGGATATGGGACGGTACCGGGACATCTACCACGAAAACCATCGACATCGAAGTCAGAGGAAAGGAATACGCCCAGATAATAACGATCAGTAAAGCAAATATCGATCTTGCCAGGGAGGAATCCCTTGAATTTATTATCACAAACACAGGAAAGTCCCCCCTGAAGAATATGGTCTTCTCATGGAACGATCCTGATGGAATTATTCTTCCGGTGTATTCTGATAATACCAAGTACATCGAGTATCTTGACGTGGGCGAATCCGTGGAGGTCAGTTACACGGTTATGGCGGATATAAATGCCCAGCCCGGTCTGTATCAGATAGATTTGAATCTACAATTCGAAGACTACGAATCCACAACCGGCGAAATAGATACAACAGCCGGCATTTTCGTTGGAGGGGCGACTGACTTTGATGTGACGTTCTCCGGAAGTTCAAGGGATGAAACTTCATTTTCCATTGCAAACATCGGAAGTGTTTCTGCCAATTCGGTAACGGTGAGTATCCCGGATCAGAGAGGGTGGAGAGTGAGTGGAATTGACTCCGTCATCATAGGTAATCTTAACAAGGGCGATTATACCATTGCGAGTTTTAACCTGCAACAAGAAGTGGTGGGCGCTTTGCAAGGACTTCCCGGAGAAGATCGCCAGAGAAACAAGGAATTAAACCAAACCCGTCCATTTTCGTCTGAGAACCAGCCATCCGTATTGAATATTGAAATTTCCTACACAGATGCACGAGGTGAACGGCGTACAACAACTAAAGAAGTGGATATTGATCCTTCTGTGATTGGTTCAACATCGGACGGATCGGTATATGGCGGCAGAGCCAGAGTGCCTGGTGCATCCACACAAAAAACATCGGCGACTGCAATGTGGACCGGTATAGGAATTGTTGCGCTCGTCGTTCTTGTTTTTGTGCACAAAAGGTACAAGAAAGAGAGACTCAATGACCCGGAGTATACCTATAAGAAGCTGGTAGGGGACTTCTTTGGAAAATCGAAAAGAAAGCAGGTGGAAAAATAGGATATGTGCAAGCTTAAGTAAGGATATATGAATTAAATGAAACTTATCAAAGCATTTAAACATGCACTGAACATGGTCCGGCACAGCAAGCTGAGAAGCTGGCTAACAATAATAGGTATTGTTATCGGTGTAGCTTCAGTGGTTTCCATTATGTCCATCGGTGCAGGGTTAGAACAAGATATTACGTCCCGGTTAAGCGGGATGGGTGCAGATCTGTCGACAATCACCCCTGGCTTTTCAAAAGCTTCAGGATTTAGCCACAGAATGCCATCAGGGGGCGGTTCTGCAGGTGGTGCCACTGCTACTGATGAAGAAGTGGTACTGGACAGGACCGATGTTCAGGTGTTAAAAAGTATTCCAGAAATTTTATTAATCAATACAGAAATTAAAGGAAGTGCTGAGGTATACTATCTTGGAAAACGGGGGGCTGTAACGCTTACTGGCGTGGACCAGAAAGTCTGGGCTCAAATAACCACTCTGGAGATACGAGACGGGAGGATTCTTGGTCCGGCTGACCAAAACGTGATTGTTATTGGGGGCAGATTGGCAGACGATTATTTTGAGAAACCTCTTGGGATCAACAAGATGATCACTATCGAAGGCGGTTCCTTCAGGGTTGTCGGGATACTTGATGACCGGTCAACAAATATTTATATGCCAATTCAAATGGCATATCAGGTCCTGGACGATAAAGAAACTGATATATATGATTCAATTATTATTAAAATCAAGGACGAGGGTGAAGTTGATTATGTCACTGAAAAGGTGGAGCAGAAGTTAATGATGACGAGACATGTCACGGAAAAAGATAAGGATTTTACGATATCATCATCCAAACAGATGGAAGAGATGAGATCTGAAATGGTCAGTTCATTGACAACATTCTTAACAGCCATAGCGGCAGTTGCGCTTCTTGTCGGAGCGGTAGGTATCGCCAATACAATGTTTACTTCAGTTCTTGAGAAAACAAAAGAGATTGGTATTATGAAAGCGCTCGGTGCAAGAAACAAGGACATCCTTGCAATCTTTTTGTTGAACGCCTTTTTAATAGGGCTTATCGGCGGCATTATTGGTGTTATTCTTGGTTACTTGCTATCAGGTATCCTACCTGCGCTCATGGGCGGCGGAGGCATCACAGGTCGTGTTGCTTCAGCCGGATCATTAGTTACAATCGAGAGTGTCTTGCTTTCGCTCTCTGTTGCGGTTGGCATTGGTACGCTTTCAGGAGCAGTTCCTGCGTACCAGGCTTCAAAACTAAAACCGGTTGATGCTCTGCGGTATGAGTGATCCGGGAGGGTACAGTCCCTCCTGCTCCCGCAGGCAGTCATGTCGACTCCATGCATGCATGCATGCTGCTGCGTGCGGGTGTCGGATGTGTGTCATCGGACCGCTTGACGTGATACCGGACATACTCGAATTTATGGCGCTTTTGGTGCTCCTGTACCTCAGTTCGGAATGAATTTGGGCATGATTCTGGTGAGATTTGGATATAATTCTGGAATAATTATATATGTACGTCCGCTGATTGAGTATTGCCCAAACGGGTTAAACTCAAACGAGGTGGAAACAACAATGAAAACAAGAATAATGACTGGAATACTGATCGTTGCGCTGGTCGCAGTCTCCGCAGGAGTTGCTGCTGCCCAGTACGGTCAGGGCGGCGCTGGCGGTGCCCAATACGTGGATGCTGACGGCGATGGTGTCTGTGACAACAGTGGCGACCGCCCGGGATTCGTGGATGAGGACGGCGATGGTGTCTGCGATAACAACTGCGGACGTGGATGCGGCGGTAATGGCATGAACTTTGTCGACGAGGATGATGATGGTATCTGTGACAACATCGGCATCAACGGCAGGGACTCTGACGGTGACGGCGTCCCGAATGGACAGGACGGCGATTATGAGCGGTCGCGAGACGGAAGCGGTCGCGGTAATGGCGGAGAGAGTAAAGGACGTAATCGATAAGCTGTGCTGTGTGCGTGAAATGTCCACGCACTCTTTTTTATTTTTTAAGGATCAAAAATCTTTTAAACGCTGAATCACTATATGTAATGGGAGCGGAATATGAAACGAAATACGATCTATCTATCAGTCGTCTGCATCGCTTTATCCATGATACTAATCTGCGTGCCAGTTATGGCAGAAGGTGGCGGAGGCGGTGACGGCAGTGGAATGGGTGGTGGCAGAAACACTGACGTCTCATCCATTCTGGCAGGGTTATCAGAAATAAAATTCATTCTTGGAGGACTTGTTGCATTAACAGGGCTCATCCTCCTGAGAACGATCAAAATCAATCGGAACATCCGGACACTCCTGATGTGCGTCGTCTTTGTGCTCTTCGGGATGCTGGTGATCATGCACCAGCCAAGCCCACTGCGTGCAGTGGTGGACCCGATAACGGATTTCGTGATAGGCAGTACAATCACGCTTAAGAAAACAACGGCACTAATCTTCATCGGCAGCCTGTCAGTCATCGGAGCGAAACTGTTCTGCGGATGGGTCTGTCCGTTTGGGGTATTGCAGGAGATTGTAAACAGGATTCCGGCACCAATCGGGAAGAAGATCAAGTTGCCGTTTAAGATCTCAAATGGCATCCGGATTCTGATCTTTGCCATCAGTCTGATCATGGTTCTGATAACAGGAAGCGATCTTTACACATACCATAACATCCTGAACCCATTTGAGCTCTTTGAATGGCACTTTGAGCTGGTGCTGGCAGTTCTGGTCGGGGCGGTGCTGATCGCATCCATATTCGTGTATCGCCCGTTCTGCTATCTTGTGTGCCCGGTTGGGCTCCTGACGTGGCTGCTTGAGCATGTAAGCATCTTTCGTGTACGCCTTCTCCGGGAGCTATGCAATGATTGCAACAAATGCATCCGGATGTCACCATGCCCGTCTGTTGAAGCGATACTAAATGGCGATAAGTTGCTGCCCGATTGCTTTGCCTGTGGCGTATGCATCAGTGCGTGCCCAAAAGACGCACTCGAGTTTGGGGTTTGGAGAAGCAAGAGTGGGCAGAAGTAGCGATCGAAGCCCAAGTTTCACGCCGAACCCCGGGTTCATCCTCTCCGATATTTCTGAAGCAGCCTTGTTACCGCCCGCACATCGCGCCCCTGCGCCCGGGCGTCATCGAGACACGCGTTGTACAGTTGATCGGTGAGGATGCTCGGCACCGATTTGCACATCTGGGCGTGAAGCGTGAGATCAAAGCACCGCGCCTCACTCTCTGTTAATTTCAACGCCCTGTACTCGCCCCCATGTTCCATGAACGTCGGATTCTCCGAATCATCCGTTTTCAGCACGAGTTCTGAAAGATGAGTTCCCGGGATCGGTTCTGCGATGCTCACAAAGATGTCATCCAGGAACATGTCCTCGATCAAGTCTTTTGTCAACTGATAATCCTCGATTGTCTCTCCGGGGTAGCCCACGATGAAGCTCCCGCCGACCTTCACGCCGCACTGCTGCGCCAGTTCGATCGCATGGATGTTTGCTTCCGAATCAACCCCTTTCCGCATCTCTTTTAGGATCCTGTCGCTTCCTGACTCGATCCCGTAGTAGACCCAGCCCATCGTGTAGTCCCGGATCGCATGGAGCATCTCCTCGCTCACATAATCGACCCGGATGTCAGGAACCGAGACGTTCCTGGGTCCCATAACCCCTGCAATCGCCTGCAATAGATCGATGAACGCATTCACATTGACCGATTTCCTGTTCCCGTACTGGTACAACGAACTGGTTCCACCGCTGATTGCGATTCTCCGGACGCCGCGGTGCTTGAACTCCTTTAGCTCCATGACGATGTCCACGATATCCCGGCTCCTGATCTTCGTTCCAAAGAACTTCGGGACCTGACAGAAGCCACATGCACCGATGCAGCCCCTGTGCGTCTCGATATAGACGTTTGCGCCCCTGATACTTTGATTCTGGATATCATCCGGTATAAGCGGCATCGGTCTCGCTATATCCGCAGGTTTCGGCTCGGTCCGGACGATCTCACCATCGCTTCTGAATGCGATTCCTGAAATATCCTCCGAAACTCCGTTCTCGAGCAGTTCGATCGTTGACTCCTCGCCTTCTCCGATTATCACGGCGTCAACATCCAGTTCTCCGAGGACGATTTCAGGATATGCGCTGACCGGACCGCCGACGTAGATTGTTTTGTTGCCCCGGGATACGGATGCGAAATTCCTGATCCTCTCGTCGAGGAGGTGGAGCGTCGAGTAGAGGCTCAGCAGTATGATATCCGCATCAGTGGCGGTGGCGGCATCCGGATCCTTGGTGAGCGTTACATCAAATCCCGCACTCTCGAGGACTCCGCCGATCACCATCGAGCCGTAGGTGTAGAGGTCAGGGGAGGCGATCGCAATCTTCATGGTTGGTCACATCTGGGCATGGTCGTGATATATAGGTTACTGGTGCGGGCGATGGTGCTATGAGTCGATAGTGGTGATCGCAATCGTATTTGCGCAGGCAGGCTCAACAACGAATATGGAGTGCTAAAATGGTTATAAAACGCCCGGCTGCCAGAGACGCATCGTTGCAAGCAACGATACGGCAGGATGCCCCAACCAACCGTTTCTTAAAATGAGGAAAGGCGAGTAATCGCCCATTCCTTGCGAGCCGAGATCAGAGTACGATCTCGATGTCCAGTTTCTCTGCAAGCTCCTTGTATCGGTTGCGGATCGTCACCTCGGTCACGCCCGCAACCTCTGCCACCTCTCGCTGGGTTCTGCGCTGGTCACAGAGGATGGATGCGATATATATCGCGGCAGCCGCAACTCCGGTGGGTCCGCGCCCGCTGGTCAGTTCCCGCTCGGTCGCAGCCCTGAGGATCGAGATTCCGCGCGCCTGCACGTCCCCGCCCAGCCCGAGACCCGAACAGAATCTCGGGATGTAATCGATCGGCGATGTCGGCTTCAGTTTCAGCCCGAGTTCCCGTGCAACGAAACGGTATGTGCGCCCGATCTCCTTTCGGGTCACTCTCGACACCTCTCCGATCTCATCGAGCGTTCTTGGCACAGAACACTGGCGGCACGACGCATACAGCGCTGATGCAGCCACACCCTCGATGCTCCGTCCGCGAATCAGATTCTTCTCGACTGCCTTGCGATAGACCATGGCAGCCGTTTCCCTGACGTTCTGGTGCAGCCCAAGCGCAGACGCCATCCGGTCAAGCTCGGATAGTGCGAACGCAAGGTTCCGCTCGGTCGCATTGCTGACACGAATCCTGCGCTGCCATTTCCTGAGTCGATACAGCTGGGCACGGTTCTTCGTGGAGATTGTTCTGCCATACGAGTCCCGATTCCTCCAGTCGATCATGGTCGAGAGCCCTTTGTCGTGTATCGTATAGGTCATCGGAGATCCGACTCTGGCTCGCTTCAACCGCTGATCACTATCAAATGCCCTCCACTCAGGTCCCTGATCGATGATGTTCGTCTCGATGACCAGCCCACACGAACCGCAGACCAGTTCGGCACGCTCATAATCTCGTTCAAGCATGTGGCTGTGGCACTCAGGGCACTCGGTGATCTCACGCTCATGCTCACGTTCTCTGCGCTGCTTTATGCGTTCTTTTATCCTTTCAGGACGTTCAATTACTCGTTCGACTTCTATCATGTCCACCCCTCATAAGGTATACAATTTCTGGTTCTCAGATACATGCAATTTCTGATCATCATGTTTTTCATTGATTTTAGTGATTTTAACAGAGATATATGGGCGGGATACGGGTCCGAAGATCTCTTGTACGGTCCCGACCCGTTTCATCGTGTTGGTCACCACGACCGAACCAATTGGTGGGATTTGTTTGCTACTTCTCACGATCAACATAGCACCGAATCGATGTTGAACAGTACCAAGTCGTCGCAATTGTGCACCTCACCGAAAGTACTAAATATTGTATAATGTGGGTACATAAAGGTTTCGGTGGTACAGCATCTCCAGAGTCCACAAGAATCCATAGAATATCAAAGGGCGCCCAAGCTGAACCCGGGGATTATTTATTAAAAACCCCCTTCCGGTAGATAAGCGATTTTAGCGCTTCTATGGTTTTTCGCAAACGCTTGCGACTCAACGATTTTTGATCCCGGTCATCGACGATTGCATGATGCCACAATCAAAAGCGGCAGGATGTAGCGCGGCTTCTTTATCCATCTCTGGCGTACTCCACGCCCTCGCTCATGTACCCGAGCGCTTCTTCGATTCTGCCTGGCTCTTCAAATCCATAAGAGAGCCTCATCTGCCTTCTTCCGACCTCTCCTATCTCGCCTCCCGGATGGACACAGAACTCGCCTGGCAGGTACAGTACCCGCGGCTTCCTCCCGTCGGGGGGACCATCGATGTCGGCATCTCCGGTCGTTCGTGAGAGAAACCTGTGGAGCAGGGAGCCCTCATCGGTCCTGACTCCCTCCTCGAAGGTCAGATAGTAGTAGAACCCAGCCGCGCCACCCCTGCAGTCCACAACAGAGCCCCCGAGCTTCTCATCGATCCATCGTTTCACGGAGATTGCCCGTGTCCGGTATCCAGCCCTCACCCACCTTACCTGCTCGTTTATGTGGTGGTCAAGGATGTAGCTTGCGATCTCCTGCGTGATCAGCGGTGCGCTGAACCCCACATCGCTCGTCCGCTGGACCATCGCACGCATGAACGCGCCGGGGTGTCCGATCATGTATCCGATGCGAAGCGCCGGAGCAAGCACCTTGGATAGCGTCCCTACCTCGTAAACAATTCCCGTATCGTCGTGGAGGAATCCTGATTCCGGTTTCTCCACTGCGGGATCGTGAATCAGGTCCTCGTAAGCTTTGTCAAAGATTATCGGGATCTTCCTCTTCAGACTCCCTGATAATTCTGTCACGACCCGGACCAGTTCTCTTCTGCGCTCGTTCGAAAGAACCGTGCTCGTCGGGTTGTTGACGGTCACGATATAGACGAACCTGATCTCTTTCCTACTCTCACCGAGTTCTTCGATCATTCTTCTGAGCAGATCGGTTCGTATCCCACACTCGTCTTCGGGAACTGCCATGATCTGAAATCCAGCCCTTTCGAGCAGGTTGCAGTAGATGTAGTAGATCGGATCAGTCGTTATCACGATACCAGGCTTTAAAAGACGCGCCGCCCCATCCAGTAGGCTTGTTGCGCCGTTTGGTCCGATTATGATCTCCTTTGCTCTCAGTATCTCCTCATCCATGCCCCCGATCCGGTTATCGAGATGATACCGCCGGATCGACTCGATCAGGTTCGGCGACCCCTTCGAGCCGCCGTAGTTCAGTGCCACCCGGTACTTTTCAGGATGGGCGAGAACCTCTCTCTGCGCCTCTTCGATCAGAATGCGTGGTATCGTCCGCTCATTCACGTATCCAACCCCGAGATTGATGTCGATTCCATCCCTGAAATTAAGCGTGAAATCGGTCATCATCCGGTTGACCGGCGAGGGTGTGGCAGATGCGTAGCCGTACTCGGATAGGGCGATCTCGCCTGGTTTCATCACTTATTACAGGATGTTGTCATTATTTGAACTTTGCCACGCATCGGGACGGTCAACTTGAGCGTTGGTGCTTTGGTTCGGACTTCTTCTGTTTTCAGATGTTTGAAACCTGGAGTAGATGAAACGAGACTTGGATATCTATCCCCAACCATGCCACCCCGCAATGAATTCGGGGGCATCCGTGTTCACAGTAGGCTGAACTTTTGGCATACGCAAAGTTTTTTGTTTATTCTGAATCGTTTCCTAAAGAACTTTTAAAAACAAAATCATTTTTGTCTTTTCTTTCTTATTCTTATAATAGTTTCCCATATTATTCTTTTAACCCGGTCTCCATCTCGGTTAATGTCATCTTCAGTAAACCATAGAACTTTCCATCCCATTTCATTGAGTGCTTTTTCTTTAGTCTCATCTTTTTCCTGTGTATGCCAGTACTTAGCACCTGGTTCTACCGCAACTTTTTCATTTACAAAGGCGAAATCGATCCAATATCCCGAAACATAATATTGTTTCTCATAATCTTCGGGCTCCTTATAATCAAGTTCGCTTAAATACTGCTCTGTTTTCTTTTCTAAGTCGGTACCACTCTTTGCGGGTTGTACTAATTTTTTAACCCACAAAAAAATGCCGTAGTCCTTATGAAAAGGGGGAGGTTCGATAATAACATATCGCTGCCCCCTAACTACTATTATATCTCCTGGGATACATCCTTCATTTATGAGAATTTTTATCATATTCACCTCTTTCTAAACCCTATCCGCGCCACACCCGACTGAATGTCTGGCGCATCCATGAACATTTGGCGTTTGCTGCATAAACATCGCTCCCACTTGCAGATAAATCGCTCCTGCCGTCGCCTGCAGAATCATCAGCACATCGAGAGATGTAACCTTGCCATCACCGCTAACATCCGCCTCTGTATCCCATTCGCCGCGGACGGCGAGATCAAGTATGATTACAACATCTGTCGATGTGACCGATCTATTGTGGTCCACTTCTTTTCATTCTATGTCATACCGATTTTTTAATCCGTCCATCCATTCATTATACTCCATAAATTCTCCTTTATTTATACCATCTGAGATCCACGTAGTATATGGTCGGCATTCAAGTTCGATTTTTGTATTTTCAGTAATTTTAACATCTCCAGCCGGCTCAGTATGCAAAACCATACCTACACCGGTTATCAGTAAGGCATCTCCTTTTGCAACAACCCGCCCTAGCAATTTCTCATATTTTAATCGCCTAACGTAGGCTTGTTGATATGCTTTGTCATTAAATTGCCCTCCCAGAAATGTGACTACTACAACTTTCGCTTCCTCAACCATAGATCTCACACCCGATAATGTCACCAACTTTCACACCTAAAATCAATGTCTCTATTGCTATCCTTTCTCGCTTCCAGCCATATTGATACTTTTCCAAACTTCGATTTCCAATCCCCAAATTCTATTATAACCTATGTTCTTCAGATTCTCACCTAAATTCTTCTTTGTCCCCCTATAAATAACTTCTTACACGTGCTACTCCTCTCGTTTTCCATCAAAAAAGAAACTTCTATCGATTTCTTCATGTGGAACAGACTTTTTATCCAA
>JAUWHQ010000116.1 GCA_030605805.1 Methanosarcinales archaeon
CTGGGTCATGCACTGGGAGAGCGAGTCAGAATCGAGCTTGCTCGGTCGCTGGGAGACCATGCAGATCCCGACGCCGAACTTCCTGCCCTCAGAGAGGATCGTTTTGATGATCGGCTTTGATTTCGCCACGCTCCCGCCGCCCGCACCTCCATCGCCGCCACTGCCACCGCCCTGCGGCGCAAACCTGTGCGCCTCCTCAAGAATCACGAAGACCGGGTACGGCAGGTATCTGTCAGGCGTATCTGGCGTGTACGTCCCGTTTTCTGTCCTCTGCCGTGCATCAAAGATTTTTCTGAGGATCACCTGTGCAATCAGCTGCTGAAACGCGATGCTGATGCCTGATACGTCCATGACCGTGAGCTGCCCGACCTGCAGGTAATCAACGATCGGCACATCCTCGTGGTCATGAAAGATCCTGCCGTCCAGTTTGCGGAGCCGCCAGAGTATTCCCTCAATCGAGGAGTCGTTGCTCCCGTCCCGCAGTCCCTCAACCGTATTTTTAAGTTCGCTGCGTGTAAACTGCCGAAAGCTGTCCCTCTTAAGCGTGCGGCACGCACTCCGGAAGAGCGTCTTCATCTTGTCTGACATCGTGCCGTCGTCGATGATGCTGATGAGATCCGATGTTTCAAGGTCTCCTATGCGGATCTTGATCTTGTCAGGCTTTATTATCTTGATCTTCGGCTTGTAATCGCCTTCCCAGAACCGCGGGTCATTGCCGATCGATTCCAGAGCCGTATACTCGCCGTGCGGGTCAAAGATCAGCACAGGCGCCCTGTTGTGTGGCATGAGCAGCTCCTCGACGATGACGCCGACCGTGTACGATTTTCCCGCGCCTGTGGCTGCGATGACTGAGAGATGCTGGCTTACGACATCCTTGACCGAGAGCACGACCTCAAAATCAGTTCCTGCAATCGTCCCGATCGTTGCAGAGCCGATCTCGCCTGATTGCGCTTTGTTGATGTCGCGCAACTGCTCGGCTGCTGCCCTGTGTATCACTGTGCCTGCTGCGGGGTTCATGCGCGGATGTATGAACTCGCCGAGGCTTTCATCGAAATAGCCGATCACGACACCTTTTGTCATGAAATACTCGAATTCGTCGGGATCAAAGCCGCAGAACTCCGCGACATCTGCCGGAACGATCGCGGTGTCGAGGAGAAACTCGACAGGGTACTCGGTGAGCGGCTCAGTCTCTGCTACGCGGCAGAGGATCTGCTGGCGGTCGGTCTGGTAGTGGATGAACTCCCATGTCTTGAGGTGCTCTCTTGTGATGAAGGTGAAGCCGGTCTTGTCGTGGCGGAGTACGATTCCGAGGGGTGTTGGGGTCATGGTTATCGGGGGGTTGTGGTTTTATGCGGTTTTGGGTGTGATCTGCTCCAGTGGAAAGTTCTCTTCAATCGCCATTCTACTCCTCTACGCTCCTGATCTGTTCGTGATTGGTCGCTCCTGCGGGTGCTTGTGTGACTCTGGCTTCGTGCGGAGATTCGTGGGTTCGGATGCGGTGGCAGGCAATGGTTTGCGGGGGGTGCGGGCGGGGGTTGGGGGCGTGCTGGTGAATTGCGGCAGAGATGAGGTGGGGTGAAAGTCTGAAAGTCATAGCCACACCATAACCAATTTCATAACCATTTGTATCCCTTCCCGCGATGGAAAATCTGAATTATTCTGAAGCTATCAACGTCTTCAAAATAAACAACACGATAATTGCCAACCCTCAATCGAAAAAGATCCGCTCCACCCCTAACGCCTTTTAATTTTTTAGTATCAAGCATTCCACCGTTTTCTGGCTCACTTAGGGAATATAACGCCCTTTTAACTTCATTTCGTATATCTTCTGGTAACGACCCAAGTTGTTTTCCGGCAATTTTCGATAAAAGAATAGCTTTGGACATCACAAATCATCTAAAGATATCCATTCGTCTTCTTCATATAAGATCTTGTACTGTTCCAGCATAAATGTCTCGTAATCTACTCCCCCTATCAGATGCCGAATAGTATCGTCGTAGCTCTCTCCTTTTTTGCCGATAACTCTCAATTTCTCTACGGTTTTGGTTTTCAGTTCGACAGTCATGGTTTCCATACCTGTCGCCATAGCCACTCTGGTTTCCATGATATATAGTCTCCTTTTGTAAACACAGCCCATGCATTAATAGTTTATAAACTTTACCAGTCTAAAAGATTTCGTATATCTTTACTATCCTACCCTATTAAACCATTCCGACCACGCGGGACCCGTCCCAACATCGGCATACACATCACACCAGTCTCCCGAAGCCCCA
>JAUWHQ010000002.1 GCA_030605805.1 Methanosarcinales archaeon
GGTTCCGCCCCGTTCGAGCATTCGTGACATGACATCGATCTCATCCATGGTTAGGTCGCTCCTCGCATCAATCAATTGTATACGCGGGAAATTGTAAAGCTACCCTTCCGGGATGAAAACTGGCAGGTCATATACTGCCAGGTGCCATCTTCAGCAGCATCATCGCGTCCACAGATGTGAGCCTGCCATCGCGGTTCATGTCGCCCCATCTCTGTCCTCGTCCGTCCGAATCGGTCCGGTAGCCATCGGGGGTGTCCGGTTCTTTGTCCCATGTATCGGGCACGCCGTCGCGGTCAGAGTCTTTGGCTGGGATGTATGTTGGTGGTGTGGGCGATACACCGCCGATGGTACGCTTCACATACGGGTAGAATCTCACCGTGTCGCTGTCTGCCACTTTGAAGTGCATGTTGCCCATGATCTCGACATTAGCGTTCTGGCTCAGGTCAGCGGCACCGTTCTTGAGCGTGATGCCACTGGAACCCGCGCTTGTGACCCTCATCATACCATCGTCTCGTCAGTACTCACCCTGATCTACCGTCTCTGCCGCGCTTCCAGCACCAACCACAGCCATCGCTACAAGCGCAAACAATAGAATCGTTCGTTTCTTCATATTCACTACCTCCTTATGCGGACAATCATATCCGCGCGCGCGTTTCGCTTGAGTCTGCCCTCTCATAAATATATCGCGCAAGTACGGGCAGAAGATTTGATAGCGATTCCGAAAACGAATTTTCATGTCTTTAGACTTTGATTTGATGCGGGCTTCGTCGTGAACCAGGGAGTCCGGTCTCAATTCGCCGCCGTTCCTTGTACGTGGAGATGCTATATTCCGGATCGGTTTCTTTCGGGGCTACTGATATTACCGATATATACGATAAATTTATGCGTGGCTATGATCGACGTATGTGTATGAAGGAGATTCGGATTCACGGTCGCGGCGGGCAGGGCTCGGTCACTGCTGCCGAACTGCTTGCGATAGCGGCTTTTGAGGATGGCTTGTACAGTCAGGCATTCCCCTCATTCGGCGTGGAGCGAAGAGGCGCTCCTGTGATGGCTTTTGTACGTTTATCGGACCAGAAGATCAGACTGCGCAGCCAGGTGTACGATCCTGACTATGTGATCGTGCAGGATGCCACACTGATCGAAGCCGTCAATGTTGCTGGCGGTCTGAAACCAGACGGCATGATCATCGTCAATACCGAGCACAAGCCAGAGGATCTTCACCTCGAGACCGAAGCTTTGGTTCGGACGATCGATGCAACCAGAATAGCGCTTGATATCATCGGAAAACCGATCATGAATACTGTGATGCTCGGCGCGTTTGCAGGCGTAAGCAGGGAGGTCACCGCGGATTCGATCAAACACGCGGTGCGTGACCGTTTTCCGGGAGCTGCCGGAGAGAAGAACGCTGATGCAGTCCAGCACGCTTATGACCGGATGGTGGTCTCATGATTCCGCACGCACCAATCGGGGAACCTGGATCCAGCATTGCGAACAAGACCGGCAGCTGGCGGATCTTTATGCCGATATTCCACGCAGAACTCTGTAACGGATGCGGCACCTGCGAAACATTCTGTCCCGAGGGCATCGTGCACAAGAGACCTGACGCGGATACGTTCACGACTGATTACGATTACTGTAAGGGCTGCGGTGTATGTGCGCAAGAATGCCCGAAAGACGCCATAGAGATGGTCCTGGAGGAGAAATGACTGGAAAACTGAAAAGCGGGAGGCAGGTTGTCGAAGGCTCGTACGCGGTTGCACATGCGGCTGCAATGTGCAGACCGGACGTGATATCAGCGTATCCGATCACGCCGCAGACCCATATCGTGGAAGACCTGTCGCAGTTCGTTGCTGATGGCGTAATCGACTCCAAGTATGTCAACGTCGAGAGTGAGTTCTCAGCACTATCCGCACTCGTCGGGGCAAGCGCAGCAGGCGCACGAACATACTCGGCAACCACCTCGCAGGGACTTGCCCTGATGCACGAGGTGCTCTTCAATGCGGCAGGCATGAGGCTCCCGATCGTGATGACGATCGTCAACCGGTCGATGAGTGCGCCGATCAACATCTGGAACGACCATCAGGACAGCATGGCAGAGCGGGACACGGGCTGGATCCAGCTCTACATCGAGGACGCGCAGGAACTTGTTGATGCGACGGCACAGGCGTACATGATCGCAGAGGACCCTGACGTCTCGCTTCCGGTGATGGTCTGCATGGACGGGTTCATACTCTCGCACGTCTTTGAGCCTGTGGACCTCCTCGACCAGAAGGCTGTGGACGAATTTCTCCCGCAATTTTTGCCCGTGCGGGTTCTTGATCCCGAGAATCCGGAGTCATTTGGCATGTTCGTTGACCCTGAGTACTACATGGATTTCCGGTATCTGGTCGAACAGGCGATGGACGCGTCACGATCGAAGATAGTAGACGCCGCCCGGAAATTTGAGTCGATCTTTGGCAGATACTACGGCGATCTGATCGATACATACCATACAGACGGCGCAGAGATCATCCTTGTCGCGATGGGATCATTAGTCGGGACTCTCAGGGATGTGGTCGATGACCTGCGAGAGAAGGGCGTTTCTGTCGGGCTACTCAAGATCCGCGCCTTCAGACCGTTCCCGATCGACGAGATCAAAAAGGTGGTCGCTGATGCGAAGGTGGTTGTTGTGCTTGACAAGAACATCTCGCTTGGAACCGGCGAGGGCGCGGTCACAACCGAGATCAAGGCGGGCATGTACAACAGCGATATCAGCGTTCCTGTGATCGGATTCGTGATCGGGCTTGGCGGACGCGACATTCCGGTTACAACGGTTCAGCGGATTGTGGAGAAGGCAGAGAATGTCATCCGGAATGGAATCACGGCTGAAAGCGAGTTTGTCGATCTGAAACATTCGCATATTCGTGTTTGATTACATTGATGCGGTGGGTCACAACACCTACTGTTACTGATTGTGCCCCCTCCCGCCATTTTTATTCATGACCGATTTAAAAAGCGCATGGGACGGTTTCTTTGAGTTTGTGCTAGCAATCACAAAAAAAGTATGTTCGTTTGTGATAGCCTCCCGGAAACACGGCTAACGTTGTGTCTGCGTCAGGAACGCCGAGATACACAGCGGGAACGATGTTCAGGAAGATGTGCGTGATTAAAAACAACATACCATATCAACGATCCAAATGCTTATGTAGCATATAGGTAGAGGGGGTGGATGGAGAGTTGATGTCCCATGGTGAGAATACGCCTGCATCCACTTGTGCTTATCGCGTTGTTTTTATCCCTGTCATGCATAGTCGTTCAGGCAGGGGGATTGGTTGAGATATCTGATGCTCCATGTTCTGGTGGAGTCTATGAAGACCCCGGATACAACTTTTATCGATACAGCATTGGTGAAAGCGACCTATCCACACACATCGTCATTAATGAGATCGAGCAGAATCCCTACGGAATCGATGAGGGAAATGAATGGGTCGAGCTCTATAATCCCACAACAAGCGATGTTAATCTGGATGGCTGGAAGCTATCAACAACGCACGGAAAAACCGTAACTGTCACACTGCGCGGAACAATACCTGCAAACGGATATGTCATCTATACGCATACAGAACAATGGCTGGATAACATAGGTGAATCTGTCACCCTGCGTGATCCTTCATTGAACGAAGTAGATAGAACGCCATATGTGCCAGACAATAACGGTACTCGGTATTCATGGCAGCGATACCCGAATGGAAAAGACACCGATTCTGATTCAGATTGGGAGTTCCGAGCATCAACAAAAGGGTACGGTAGCGGCGATGAAATGCCACCACCAAAAACGATCTATGTTGATGATGATTTCGTTGACGACCCACCAAACCATAAATGGAATACGATCCAAGAAGGGGTAACTGCCGCATTCCGTGGTGATACAATTGTTGTGAGGGATGGAATATATAATGAGAGTGTGAATGTGTACAGGCGTTTAACGATCCAATCTGAGAATGGATCTGATGTGACAATCGTTCGGGCGGCATCGATTTATGATCATGTGTTTTACGTACGGATGGCAAATTACGTGAATATAAGTGGGTTCACGGTAGAAGGAGCAACTGGGTATTCATATGCGGGAATATACCTATATTGTGCAAGTCACTGCAATGTGTCATATAACAACGCATCGAATAATTGGAAAGGCATCGGACTGTGGTATTCGAGCAATAACATGATCATAGACAATAATGCATCGAACAACAGCTATGACACCCACCTGAGTTATTCGAGTGGCAACACGCTCACAAACAATTGTGGTAGCATCCATTTAGGTTCTTCGTGCAGCAACACAATCGCAAACAACACATGCTCAAACCACTACATGGGAATTTACTTGAGTTCGTCAAGCGGCAACGCCCTCATAGGCAACGCCCTATTGAATAATAGTCATGGTATATACTTAAGTTGTTCAAGCAATAACAATACGCTAACAGGCAATAATGCATCGAACAACGAATGCGGCATCGACTTGAGTTCATCAAGCGGAAACGTGCTCACAAGCAATAGTGCAGACGAAAACAGTGATGGTGGCATCAGGGTGTCGGGCAGTGATAAAAACGATTATAATAGCTCCATTGACATCACAAATACAGTAAATGATAAGCCTGTTTATTATTTCTTCAATAAGAATGGTGCTGTGTTGAATGAACTTAATGCCGGTCATCTGACACTTGCATATTGTTCAGAATGCACGATCAAAAACAGCAATGTCAGCAACGGCGACGGCATCTGGCTGTCTCATTCGAGTAACAACACACTCACGAGCAACACCGCAAACTCGAATAGCGACTACGGCATCCATCTGTCATCTTCGGGCAACAACACGCTCACGAGTAATCTGATGTCCGATAACCGGTATAATTTTGGGATATCTGGCGGGAGTGACTCCTATTTCGATAACAATATCGATACCACCAATCATGTCAATGGAAAACCTGTTCACTATATTCAAGATGTCGATGAGGTGACATTCGACTGCGACACCCACGCAGATGCAGGCACAATATACTGCATCCAATGCAACAACATTGCAATACAGGGCATCACTCTCACTGATAATGGTGCTGGCGTGTTTTTCTGGAAAACTAACAACTCAAGGGTAGAAAACGTGAATGTATCGAATAACGAATATGGCATCCGCCTGTTGGATTCGAGCAACAACACGCTGAAAGACAATAATGCATCAAATAACCAATACGGCATCTACTCGTCTCATTCGAGCAACAGCACTCTCACGAGTAATGCATGTTTCAGTAATAGATTAGGGATCTTACTGTGGAGCACAAGCAACAGCACCCTCCACGCCAATACATGCTCAAACAACGATGATGACGGCATCTGCATGTTGTATTCGAACAATAACACACTCACTGGTAACAGATGCTCAAACAACAATGATGGAGGCATCATCATCTTGTGGAAATCATGTAACAATCTCCTTTACCACAATAATCTCATAAATAACAACGGCAATGCCTACGACTACTCATCTGACTTCTCATCTGACCCAGTTTGTACCAACTTCTGGAATTGCAGCACCGGAGGAAACTATTACAGCGACTATGCTGGCTGCGACAACGACACAGACGGCATCGGCGACACACCTCACCCAATCCCATCGGACAGCGTTGACTACTTCCCGCTCATGCAGCCGTGGAGTGAGGATACGCAGCAAAAAGGCGACCTAAACCACGATGGTCAGATCACAGCAGCAGATGCGAGTATCGCGCTACAGATGGCAGTGAGCGGAGGGCACAGCGATGATGCGGACATGAACAGGGACGGCAGCGTCACCTCGCTCGATGCGCTCATGATTCTTCAGACAGTGTCCGGGCTATAGAGATCGGTCAAATTTAAGTATCGTGGCTGATATTGACCACAACACATGAGACGATACGATCCGCATGACGGACTTACTGTATCGCGGTTGACTGCCCTATTGAACTTGCCGAAGTGCGTGGTAAAATGAATGTAAAATCGCTATATACAGGCTCTGTACTTAAGTGTGGGGTTTGGTGACTTCGGAGTGATGTTATAGATAATGATGGAAAAAATAAAAAAGATTTTTGTGTGGATACAAAACAATCCGCTTTTATCGAGCTTTTTAGGTTCCCTTGCAGGGAGTATACTGTTTGCTATAGCAGTGGTTATAAAGGGGGTGATGACACCTATGACGCTTTATAATGCTCTAATGAACTTCAATCTTTTATATATTTTTTTAGCGATGTCCATAGCTATTACAATATATCTTGGCGTTCGCTTAATTAAGCGGCATTGGGAAGAAGTAAGCAAAGAACGTTTCGAAGAATTTGAAACCATCACATTATCATTTGAAAGACTATTCGATTCAAGTAAAAACCCACTTGTAAGTTTCTTGGAAGAACTTGATGTTGAAGACTCACATCTATCCAGAGTTCAAACCCCGTTAAAGAAATACATTGGTCGAAGTTTTAGATACTACAGGAAGCATCTCGGCAAATTTAATGGCTCAATAGAAGATTTTGAGCTACTTGTAGACGAGTTTGAAAACATATTCTACGCTTATGAAGACATGTTCATTGCTCCGCTCAAGGGGAGAAGAGACGAGATCGCTAAAAATGATAGACTTAAGAAGAAATTTAATAGGTTTGTAGGCGACTACGAGTACTTAAGGCGGCAATACGTGGAGTATGGCGAGAAGATAAATGGATTGTTTAATGTCGAGATTGTGAGGACAGATTTTGATCATGTGTTACCATTGTAGGAAGCGGAAATGAGTCAAAGACATCACCACGGATGCCCCGTTCTTCAGAACGGGGTGGGGATTAAGACTTTGCAATCTCACTCCCGCCCTTCCAGCGCTCTCTTCATCACCTCGATCGCGCACAGTTCCCCGCACATCGAACACGCATCGCTGCCACTCCCTCTCGCCTCATGAATCGATCTCGCACGCTCGCCATCGATTGCGCACTCAAACTGCGCATCCCAGTCAAGGCGCTTTCGTGCAATCGCCATCGCCCGGTCCAGCGCAAACGCACGCCCACGCACGCCCGGTTTCACAAGATCGATGACGTGGGCGGCAATCTTTGTGACGATCGCCCCCTCCCTGCTGTCATCGCTGGTCGGGAGCGCAAGATGCTCGGCGGACACGACATTCCGGTTACTACGGTTCAGCGAATCGTGGAGAAGGCATCTTCTGATGCCCAGGCACGGCTGCCATCAGGCTTAACAATAACAATGCCCCTATCCAAGCGTTGACCGCGCTCTTCCGGAGCATTCGACGCTGCAACGCTGTGGTGGCGTAACAATCCCGTGTCCTCGATCCGGGGGCACCGCGTGAACCGAAAACCGCCCCACTGAAGCGATAACTTTACAACCTAACACCGAGATCATTCATGAAAAGGAGGCAAAAAGATTGGCTGACATAAAGGAAAAGGTTATACCTGTAATCGAGAAGATCAGACCGATGTTGCAGGCTGATGGCGGCGATATCGAACTGATCGACGTCGGTGACGACGGCGTCGTCAAGGTGAAGCTTGTTGGCGCCTGCGCCGGCTGCGCCATGTCGCAGTACACGCTGAAACTCGGTGTCGAGCGGCTGCTGAAGCATGAGATTCCGGAAGTTACCACGGTCGAGTCCGTATGACATCTGATGAACACGACGATCGTGGCGAGCACGATGAGTACCGGATAGCAAGGGTCCATGACCGGGATGTCCCGTGGGACCCGTCCCAGCTCAGGCAGATCAAGGAGCATCCCTGTTTCAGCGCGGGCGCGTGTCACGCATTCGGCAGGATGCATCTCGCTGTTGCTCCGAAATGTAACATCCAGTGTAACTACTGCATCAGGGAGTTTGACTGCGTAAACGAGAGCAGACCAGGTGTTACAAGTCAGGTCTTATCTCCAGAAGAGGCGGTCGAGCGTGTCAGGGACGTGATCAGAGACTTTCCGTATGTCAAGGTGATCGGTATTGCAGGTCCTGGAGAGCCGCTTTTTAACGAAGAAACGTTCGGAACGCTCCAGCTCCTAAAAGAAGATTTTCCGCATCTGATCAAGTGTCTCAGCACCAACGGACTCCTGCTTCCTGAGAAGGTGGAACTTCTAAAGGATCTCGGAGTCTCAAACATCACCGTGACCATGAGCGCGGTCGATCCCGGGATCGGCGAGAAGATATATTCGTTTGTAAATTATCATGGGAAGAAGTATACCGGCAGGGAGGCTGCGGAAATCCTCCTTAAGAATCAACTGGAAGGACTTGCGAAGTCCGTTGAACTGGGGCTGATCACGAAGGTGAATACAGTCCTCATACCGACGGTCAATGATCACCACATCGTTGATGTGGCAAAGAAGGTGAGAGAGACCGGCGTTTACCTGCAGAACATCATGCCGCTCATCCCGCAGTACAAATTCGCGGATATCGCGCCGCCGACGCTCTCGGAAAAGCGTGCCATCCAGGATGAATGCAGCAAGATCACCAAGCAGATGCGGCACTGCAGGCAGTGTCGGGCTGACGCGATCGGACGGCTGGGCGAGGATGTGCAGGAGAAATACTATCAGTGATGGGGGGAGCGGGGGAGTATGGCTATTAACGAACAAGAGAGAATTGATGCCGTAAATCGGTACCTGAAAGGAGATAAACAAGTAGATATTTGCAGAGATGCAAACAGATCAAAGAAATGGCTCATTGGTCGGATAAATCGGTTCAAAACTGGCGAAGAGTGGGATATATCTCGATGCCTTCGGCGCTGCGGGCTCCGCTGCTGCTTCGGGCACAATGCTTACGCATTTCACGTCATGCGAGTCAGTAACCAGGTTTCATACAATTGCCTCAACCCAATCACATCGATCACCCTTTCCGCATCCTCTTGATCTCCCGCAGCCTTCGTACCGCCACCTCCCCAAGGAAAATTACCATCGCCGCAAGCAGAAAGGGCAGCCGCTTCTCCTCTGGCTCCTCCACCGTGCGCGTGGACCGCTCTTTCAGGTGCGCAATCAGCGGCTCGATATCATCCTCGGCATACACCCCGCCCCCGCCGCCGAACATCTCTATCGTGCTCTTTAGATCTTCGGAGAACCCAACGTCCCGGAATTCCTCAGGATAGTTTACAGCGATCGCATATCCCGAAATATCCAGAAACCCCTGAGAATCAGCCGTGATCGATGCCTGATATCGGTCTTCATCGACCTGTGAGAGTTCAAGTTTCTTTCCATCGAGAGCTATGCTCGGAACGGCGCCTGATCTAACATTGATGATCGCATCGTCGCCGAGATAGACATCATCGGCAGATATCACGACCTCGTCGTTTCTTCTCGGATCCCCGACCGCCCAGTTGATCATTCTCGATATCAGGAGCGCGTTTTCGCCGCTATAAAGCATGCCAGACCATCCTGCGCCGTCATCGGTGCTCAAAGCGACCACATGCCCCATACCGAACCTCCACGCCGTCACAATCGGCTTTCCAGCCCCGGTCGTGACAAGCGTCTGCGCACCCGTCTTCGGGGTGACCTTGTTGTAGCCGGTGAGTGCGCCTGACAGTTCGAGATTCTTGCTGATAAAATGATTCGGATTCAGAACGATGATCGAAAAATCCCCTTTTGGCGTATCATCCGGCTCTTCCGGCTTCTCTCCAAAGATAACATTCAGCCGCTCGGATTCTGCCGGTCTGTAGTAAATTCCTCCGCCTGCTGATGCCAGTGACCGCATAAAATCCTCGTCTGTTGTCTCGCCAACGCCAACAGTGTATGTGGTGATGCCGGCACCAACCATGCTTCTGGCAAGACCAAGACACGCGTCCTTGTTGCTTGTCTGCCCATCAGAGATGATGATCACGCTCTTTGCGCCCGCGTACCCATCAAGCATCACAGAAGCGGCATTTTGCGCCACATCTATATAGGTGGTTCCGCCGTGCTTCAATCTTGTGATCTTCTCCTCGATTGTACTCTTGTACAGCCCCCTTGTCAGTGGAGACACAATATGTGCATTTTGATTGAATGCAATAACACCGATATGGTCGTTTATGTTGATTCCTCGCAATATGTTGATTGCAAGTGCCTTTTCCATACTGAGTGCCGTATCAGCACCATAAGCCGTACCAACACTTCCTGAAATGTCGATCACGATCACAACACCGACGTTTGCCCCCGCTCCGGCGCTTTCCTTCGATCGCACCGGAAGCAGCGTCTCAAACCCAAGCGGCGAGTTGTAATAGCCACCCTTGTCATACGCCCGATCTCCCCCGACAACCACGAGTCCGCCGCCGTTCCTGAGATATGCGCCCAGCCGCTCGACCTCGCCCTTATCAAGGTCGTTTGCATGGATATTATCGAGCACCACGGCAAGTTGCTGGTCAGGATCAAGCGATGTCGCCGAACTGATGGTTGTTGCATCATACAGTTCTAAAAGCGTCTGGGATAGCGGAGAACTGCGATCAGACACCGATAGAATCTTCGGCTTCGGGACCACGTAGACTGATTTGTAGAATACGTTGTTGACCTGCCTTGCATCATCGCCTTCTGGTATGATTTCCGCTTTTATGGTGTGGGAGCCGAGCTCTGTGAATGTATGCGAGATCGATATGCTCTTTTCCCGTTCAGCCTGACGAACCACCCTCTCATCAACGTTAGTCCCGTCGATCCGGACAGAGAGCGTGTATTCTGATTCCACCCCGCCGCTGGCTGCCTGCCGCACCGTGATGGCAAACGACTGCTCGCTCTCCACGATCACGTCCTTTCCACCCGATATTTCGACGCTGATGTCATTCTGATCGGGCTCCAGCCGGATGGCGCAGACCGTGGTGTTGACCGCCCGTGCAAAAGCGATGGTATCAGTCAGATCGAGCCCGTGATTGTTGTTTCCATCGCTCACGAGCAGGATATTGTCGTTTCCACGGGCAAACTCGGTGATTGCGTCCCCGATCGCTGTCCTGCCCCCTGTGATCTGGCGGATCTCAGTCGGGGTGCGGCTTTTGAGTCGTTCGTACACTCGCATCCCTGTATCGTTGTCAAAGAGCGCCATGCTGCCGGTGCGGTCATCGATGACGGTGATGCTCGGCGTTTCATCGAAAATGGTCTGTGATACCAGATCGCAGGGGGATGCAAGCGATATGATCAGCAGAATGAGCACGGCGGCGCGGGTTACAAGTATCCCTTTCCTGTGCCCCTTGCGGATCAGGTACGCTGTTGCCACGAGTACCGGGATCGTCAGCAAGAGGATGCTTGGGTGTGCCAGATACATGAGTGTGTGTTCTATGTGTCCGGGAATTGTAAAGGTGTTGCCACGGCGCACGGATCCACAGGCATCTTCCAAGCCCAGCCAACCCGGGTGATTCTCTGGTCGTAAGGAGGGTATTCGTACCTCCGGATCGATTTTTCACAAAAAATCGCATCTTTGCCGGAGGATTAGCCACCAGTGGCACAAAGTTTTATCCGTAACTCATTTGATCACGTACGACCCACGGAATGTTCGAAAAAACCACTTAGGGCTCGTTAAGAATTAACCTGAACAAAATCTATAATGTTTCTGGTAATAAATCACAAAAAAGTAAGGAATATGATGAACCGCAGATAAACGCTGATGAACGCAGATTTGGTTAACCGGGCATCTGCGTTTATCTGCGTGCATCCGCGGTTATTTAATATCGGAAAGATTATATTATCTACTCATAGGACATCTTAAATGTTCAGGTTATTTGTGTGCAGTTACTTAAGGAGTTGGGCGCCGACGAGCCTGGCTTTAGAAAACGCCTATCTGATCCGCTCTACCATCTTCACAGCCGCCTCGACAGCACGCTTCGCATAATCCACGCGCTGGTGTGCCTCCATGCGGGTCATCCCGGGACCTGATATGCCGAGTGTCACAGGTTTTCCGGATTCAAGCGAGATGTCCATGATCTTTCTGGCGGCATGTTGCACCACGATCTCGTCGTGTTTGGTCGCACCCTCGATCACACAGCCGATGGTAACAACTGCGTCAATCGCCTCGTTGGATACGAGTTTCTTGATCGCAAGCGGCATATCATACACGCCCGGCACCATGATCGTCTCAGCGACCTCGGCACCGAGAAATCTGGCGTGTTCCTGCCCGAGCAGTTCCATCTGATAGGTCAGATCCCGATTAAACTCAGATACTACGAATCCCAGCCGAATAGTCATGTATCAATCTCCTTTCAAAGAAAAAAAGTGGAAAAAAGGAATTCGAGAAGATCTGTTTTGAGGGGATGGACGGCTGTATGAAATCAAACAACCTATGATGGATTTCTCGAATTCCACATGCCTATTTTTCTGGCTGATAGTAGATAAATGTTGGGTTGACATGGGAGCCGTCACATCACGCGGTGTCGCTGGTACCCCTGATACCTGACCAAACTTCGCGGTCAAGGTTACGCGAATCGTTCCCGCAAAGATACGGGTTCGGAACCGGGGTTCGCAGATCAGGGATGCAGTCATCTCTCCACGGCTCGCCGGGTCCCACGCCTATAAAGAATACTTCCATCCCTAAAACAACTCATATTCAAGTCTCTTCTCGTCAGGATTGTAGATACAGGTTGGATCTCCGCCATAGAAGTTACCATTATAGAAATACGCCTTCTGCCGGCAGCCTCCGCAGACATCAGTATACTCGCATCTCCCGCAGGTGCCATCAAGGGTTGTTCGCCGCTCCCGTATCTCGAGCAGTTGTTTATCAGGATGCCCGTTCCATATCTCGCTAAACGAACGCTCTCTGACGTTACCGACCGACATCTGCGGCGTGAAATGGCATGGATTCACGTTTCCAAGATAATCCACGTTCGCAACCTTGTTTCCGATCGAGCAGCCACCCGAAACTTGTAGAAGTTCCCTGACCCGATCGAATCTCTCAGGATCTTCCCTCTTCAGGCGTTCAAGGATATATACCCCATCCATCGGGGAGTCTGTTGTTAAAATCTCGATCTCTTTGTCCCGAAGCTTGATTGCACTGTCGTAAAGATATTTGAGCACCTGTGTCCTCTGCTCCTTTGTGACGTCCAGTTCCATGATGTGCTTGCCCCGCCCGGTCGGGACCAGATGGTACAAACAGAATCGTGCTATCCCTCGCTCGACGCACAGATCAAGGAGTTTCGGAACCTCCTGCCAGTTTTCCTTCTGTATCGTGATCCGGAGTCCGGTCTTGAGCCCTGCTTCCTGCGCATTCTTTATTCCGTCCATCGCACGGTCAAAAGCCCCTGAAGCGCCTCGAAACGCATCATGCTTCTCTGCTGTCGCTGCATCCACGCTCACGCCAACATACCTGATATCTGCCTCAGCCAGCAGCACCGCCACTTCTGGTGTGATCAGGGTTCCGTTGGTGGATATCACCATGCGAACGCCCTTTTCTTTCGCATGGAATGCATAAGGGAAGAAATTCTTGCTGAGTAGTGGCTCTCCGCCTGTTACGATCAGCATCGGCATCTCAAGCTGCGCCATTTCATCGATGAAGCGTATTCCTTCCTCGAGCGTCCATTCATCAGGATGCGGCGATCGGGCATCCATGTAACAGTGTTTGCATGAGAGATTGCACTCGCGGGTGATGTTCCACATGATCACGGGCTTGACCTCGGATGAGAAGCGGATGAGGTCGTCGGGCGCCTCTGCACACGAGATCTCTTTTGCCCGTATCGCATCCCAGACCGTGCCGCGGTCTGCCAGTACCTTTGAAAAGATGATCATACGTTACCAAGGTTCTGGATGCTGATATGATAAACGTTGTGGATGCGAAGTGTCATGGCAGATCACCCGACCCCAGCCCTGATGAGCGGCGCAAGGAGTGAAAGCGCAGTCTTCGGCTCCTTTCGCAGCATGAATTGCATGACCCGGATCGCCTGTGACCTCGGCGAGCCGGTGCCTGTGACCAGTGTCAGGTTCACGTCCGTAAACATCCCTGTCAGGCGGTCAATCTCCTTATCGTCCAGCTTTCGCAGGATTTCGAGCGCAGACCGCCCGAGCAGGTACTCGCTCTTAAATTCCTTCTCCCATAGTCGCCGATATTCGGATAATGCCTTCCTGGATGTTTTTGACGATGCTATCGCCTTTGCAGCCACCATTCCGCAGATCTCGCCCGCACGCATGCCGTAACAGATGCCTGACTGCCCTGCTGCGCCGCCCGCAACCATGATCCCATCGGATACGATCTCATCCGGGATGGTTGCGATCGGATCGCCGCCTATCTGTTTCCTGATGATCCTGATCTCTGATACATCGGATATATTCTTCTCTTCTGCGAATCTTTTCAACCACAGGTCAAAAAACCTGGAAACGTCCTGTCCGTGCCGCCGCACAAACACTCCAAGATTTGCACGGTCTCCACCGCACGGAGAGTATGTCGCCTTCCAGCCAGGGGCGATACTCCCGATATAATACTCGAAAAAGTCAGGATCGCCGACTCCATCCGCTTCTACCTCTGCTTCGATCGCCCATGCGATATCATGCGGATATTTTGTCGGATGCAGCCCGACAAGTGCGGACAACCCTGAAGAGATACCATCTGCGATGATCACGATCTTTGATGCAAGCGTCTGGTCAGAGGTGCTGGTCCGGATGATATTTTTCTTTCTAATGAAGTTGTGTGCGGAAACGCCAGTTATAACATCCACATTGTGTCTTATTAAGTCTTTAACATGATATTTATCGAATTTTTCGCGGTCAATGATATATCCTGGAGTTTCGTGGACGATCCTGTTGCCTGCGGGCGAGACGATATGCATCCCTGACATCTCGCGTATGACGTATTCGTGGTGGATGATCTCGCTGGTACGGTCGAACATCCCTTCAAAGAACGTGTTTGCCGGGTGCGGCATGCTCCCGATCTCCTCCTTTCGTTCGATCAGCGTCACATCGACATCGTGCGATGCAGCCGCAGCCGCAGCACTGATTCCAGCAGGGCTCGCCCCGATAACGAGAACGTCAGTGTCGATTTCCATCTCTAAAACCATCTCCGTCTGTATATCGTTCGATCAAGTCGCCAAGTCCGGGATCGTACCAACCGGCAAGCACGTAACCCGGATAAATCGGGAGGCGCTCCCTGAGCCGGATGCCCCCTTTGATGCTCCCGAGTTTCCCTGCAAGTTCCGGTATCGGCTGCCACGGTGCCTCCGGATTGATCCAATCGATGGTGTACGGCGATATTCCGCCAAGATCTGATGCACCACACCCGATCAGTTCCTCGAACCGGGTAAGGTTCGGCGGCACCTGGATTGCGACATCATCTGGCAGGATGCTGCGGGCTGCCATGACCGTATCCACCATCTCCTGATGGGCTGGTTCCGGAAAACCTGCCATCTCTGTCCCTGGTTTCGGCAAAAACGGCTGGATGATCACTTCCTGGATGTGCCGGTACCGCAGGTGAAGTTCCTTGATCGTGTCGAGCGACTGCACACGATCCTCCATGCTCTCGCCGATTCCTATCAATAACCCTGTCGTAAACGGTATCTTCAACTTTCCGGCATTTTTGATGGTTTTGATCCGCTCGGAGAGCATCTTACCGGCGCATCCCTCGTGTGCAGGAAGATCCGCGATCGTCTCAAGCATCAGCCCCATGCTCGCGTTGAGGGGTTTTAGCCGTTTAATATCCTGAAAGTCCATCACGCCCGGATTGCTGTGCGGAAGCAGCCCGCAGACGATTGCCAGTTCGCATAGATCGACCAGATAGTCGATGACGCGGGAATATCCGATGTCGCCAATCCATTCTCGAAATACCTGATGCTCTTCCGGTTTTTCGCCGAACGTGAAGAGGGCTTCGGTGCATCCGAACCGTGCGCCCTGCTTGAGTATCTGTTCGATCTCTTCTGCGGTCATCAGATTCGCTTCAGGATGCGAGGGCTCGCGCCTGAACCCGCAGTACCTGCATCTGTTTCGGCACACGTTGGTGACCGGCAGGAACACGTTGCGGGTGAATGTGACGTAATCTGGCATGATGGTGTGAATTTGATGCGGTGATACTTAATGGTGATCAATGATGGTGACTCTGGCGATGACTCGCCCTGCAAGAAATACACAGGCGCAACACGGACGCAGGCACACCGGGACTGTCACGTCACCATAGTGCTGACAGCCCCACTCGAGGGGAGGTTTTATATGGGTTTGGTTTCGATTTATCCAGCATGGAATGCGGAGAACTCTGTCAAGATCAATGCATGAGTTTGCCACTAACTGATTACATGCAAGATGTCGGCGAAGTCCACGCGAGAGCGTGGTGTGCAGGCTCCGTACTTAAGTCCGGGGTTTGGTGACTTCGGGAGGTTGGCGTGGGGGTAAATGTAGGTCGGGTTGGCTGTGTGGCATGAAGGGGTTTGTGGGGTGGATGTGCGCAATGTATATATACCTCTAGTTAGAGGTACATGCGAAGTAGTGCAGATATACTGAAGTTATGCGAAATCACTCCAACTATGTGAAAATAAAATTTCAAAGAATGAAAAGGTGGTTAAATCTAAAATGATAGAAATAATTTTTCTTTTAATTAAGATAGTTATGTCATATATAATTGGATCTGTATTTGGACTGATTTGTAGAGCTATAGGGATTGGGAAAGGATTAGTTCTTATAGCGGTACTGGTTTTGACAGTATTATTTACAGGTTGGATCAAAATAGATTTATTTATACTTATCCCTTTTGCTATAGGTTTTGTAAGAGGAGTCTTGTTTGATCCACCTGACCAACCAAGAATACCAACTTATGACATAGGATATCAACGTGATGGAGGCTCAAGATATTGAGTGACTCATGCGTATCCTCCTATTAATAATAATTTTACTTCATTAACAAATGAAAATATCCAACTTTTTGAAAAGGGATAACATGGGAATAGAAAGATTAAAAGACGAATATAAGAAACTAAAGCAGGAATATGAAAATGTACTTAATATTGGTATAAAAATTCTTGAATTAGTAAAAGGTAAAAAATGGAAAATAGTTCATTTGAACGATATAGGAATCTTATGCAATTCTTTAGGAAAGTATGATGAGGCTTTGGAAAAGTACGATGAAGCTTTGAAAATCGCAAGAGAGGTTAATGATAGAGCGGGAGAAGGAGCAACGCTGAATAATATTGGCTTCATTTGTAAAAATTTGGGTAGGTATGATGAGGCTTTGGAAAAGTACAATGAAGCTTTGAAAATCGCAAGAGAGGTTAAAGATAGGGCGGGCGAAGGACTCTATTTGTGCAATAAAGGTTTTGTTTATGGTAAGCAAGGGAAATACGATGAGGCTTTGAGATTATGTAAAAATGGTATAGAAGTTGCAAGAGATATAGATAATAAAAGAGATAAAACAAGAAACTTGGATAATATAGGTTTTATTTATAGTAAGCAGGGAAAATATGAGGAAGCTTTGAAATGTTACAAAGAAGCTTTAAAGATCGCAAAGGGGATTAAACATAAAGAGATAGAAGGAAGAATATTAGATGACATAGGTTTTGTTTATGGTAAGCAAGGAAAATACGATGATGCTTTGAAATGTTATGATAATGCTTTGGAAATAAGGACGGAAATTGAGGATAAATACGGTGAAATTATAACTCGCTTAAATATAGGCTTACTTGTTAGTGATAAAGACAAAGAAAAAGAAATAGAGGAAGGTGGAGTAGCAAAAGATTTAATAAAAAAGATTAATATAAAAGATTGTCCAACGGGAAGGAAATTTTTAGAAATTGCTGAAAAGCTGATTAAAGGGGAGATGACGGATGAAGAGAAAAAAAATGCAATTGAATATTTAAGAGACTCATGGGAGAGATACCGATGGAGATGATATCAATACGCATAAGAGAATATGAAAAAATAGAAGAAGAGGGAATAATTGAATTTTTTGTAAAGGAAAGGGATGAACATGTTGAAAACATTTCAGAATTGAAAGAAAAAATTATGGGATATGGCTGTATACTTGCATATAAGGATATTTCTCAAAAAGATATAGAAAAATTTTCATCAAATAACTCAAAGTTTGATAACATCTTCTTAGCGAGGATTAAAAACACCTTCTTTATCTTTGGAGAGGAAACGGAACTGATGGAATTTTTTGAGAAAACTATTGGGAGGTCTATATGGGTAACAGTAAATCTTAATAAAGAAAGATTGAAGTTAATTTCTGAAGATTATAGTAAACTCCTTAAAGCAGTGCATGAAGAGAAAGAAAAGATAAAAAGGGGCGAAACACCAAACATCGATAAATTGGATGAACTTGCAAAGAAAAATGAACTCATACTACCGTTTCTAAAAGAGAATGAGAAAAGATTAGAAAAGTTGAGAGAGTTTGTAAGAAATGAGGGTTCAATGGGGGTTTTTAATTCTTTGTTAAGGGAAGTAGATGAAACAAAGATATACACTCTTGAAACCAAGATAAAAACATATTCCGAATACGCAAACATCTTACTCCAGCATCACACCATGCAAATGAATCTCAACACTCAAGAATCTCTCAAAAAACTTCAAAAAGATACTAAAACAGGAATAAATGAAATGGTAAGTTTAGAAAAGGCGATTGAGTGCATTTATTTGGTGGCTGGAACCTATTATATAAGCCACTTAACTTTATTGTTTTTAGAGCATTATCATGGATCTGGCTGGCCAATACTTTTTTATTTCAATCCTCTTTCTTATATTATTATAATCATTCTTTTTTCACTTTCTCTTGCTATCATAACTTTATTATGCTTTCCCAAAGTACTAGAAAAATTAAAAAACGCATAATTATTTAAAGATGGTGAGTTTGTTTCAGACAATGCCAACGGGGGGTCCAAATGAAACGATGCCTATCACGGGCTTTTCGATTCATTTCATTCGCCCAAATCGGCTAACGCCGCTTTCGCATACCCGGACCATGACACGCACGACGACTATATCTCTACCCGCACCATATCTGTTCGCGCTCACCCCACCGCCCGACCTCCAGCCCGCGGATGCCCCGCAATTTATTGCGGGGTGGCATGGTTGGGGCTTTAGAAGGGCCAATATGCGAGTTAAGCAGATGTCGGGTTGAACCTATATGATCCGATGGATTTCGTGGGGCGGGACCGTATATCATCGAAGAATGCATTACCGGACTTACATGGCTTGGTCTGACACTTGAGCACCCACAAGTTGACCGCCTCCGCTGCC
>JAUWHQ010000098.1 GCA_030605805.1 Methanosarcinales archaeon
CATCGTTGTCGATCCCGCAAAACTCGGATACAACTCGGTCTCCTTCGTCGGTCTCGATGTTGAGCCCACCCACTTCCTCGATGTTGCAATCAAGATGACCGAATTTCCGGAGGTGAGATTCGTCGCAACCTCGACCGGGGATCACATGATCATGACCGAGATCTGGCTCAAGGACGGAAGAGAACTCGGAAAGTTCATCGCAGAGAAGATCGGGAGACTGGAGGGCGTGCAGAGGGTCTGCCCTGCTGTGATTCTGGAGAAGTTGAAGGATACGTGCGGATAGCTGCGGAGGGGTTCCGCACCCGAACCCGGAGACGCGGGATCAACGGAAACGGAACATGAGCGCGGCATCAATCGCTGCCGATGTTGGATATCCGCAGAAAAACGACCGCTACATAAGAGACAACGATCACAAAAAAGAGATAAATCGCCCGGTGTACAAGAGAGACGATGACCGCGATGTTGATGGGCACCCCCACCATGGTATAGACGCCAGTCATCACAAGCTCTTTGAATCCGAGTCCTTTGGGAATCGGAACAACCGAGTTGACCCAGAATATGATGGATAGAGCGACCATGAGATGCGGAACCGAGATGTCGTATCCGGCACCCCGGATTAAGACGCCGTCTTTGGAGTAAATAAACGCATACATGATCACCGAGAGACCCACATCCCTTACAAGAGTGCCCCTATCTTTTAACAGCTCTTTGTACGTCTGTGCAAATTTTGCAAGGCTCGATACGATGGTCTCCTCGAATTTGGTATAGGTGTCAAACCTATTTCGGACGAATTTGAAGATCGAAAAATCGTAGATTTGCTGCAACTTCGGACGGAGGAATCGAACAACGGCGGTTTCATCGACTTTCCGTCTTGAGAGGAATGCGGCAAGCGCCAGCAGGAAGATGATGAGGGCTACCCCCTCCATGGTGAGGGATAGCCACCGCGGTATATTCAGGAACAGAAACACGTTTAACATCGAGAAGATGACGAGCGAGGAGAAGACAAAGTTGTTGCCGGTCTGATCCATGGCGATGGTTGCATAACATTCTGCATATATGCGGTTGTGCGTAACAGCCCTAAGAAACCTCGCCCGCCCGAATCCTCCAAAGGTTCTGGCACGAATCTCATTGGTGCTGAAGAAATTTCCAGCCATGAGACCAAGAAAAATGGTTGTAAACTTAACTTTTTCGAGTTTGTCAACGAGAAACTTCCATTTCAGAGCCCACACCAGAAACGCTGAAAGCTCCAGTGAAACAGCGAGTACCACGCAATCAAGGCTTACCGATCTCATGATCTGTTTTAGCTCGTCGAAGTTGATTAGCCAGAGCACGATGACTATGGCGATGAGCCGGAGCGCGAATACAATGTCGCCGGGTTTCGGTTTCATTGGTTTTGATTATGGTGATCGGTATAAAAGTATCCATCGGTCAACATCATTATGTGCGGATGTGGTAACAATTCAGAAGAGGATGCTTGTCCACACCACTCCGCAAACCAATCATTTTATGTGTTGGGTTCCATAACTCCCAAAACCCGGGTGGCATCGATGTTATTAACTCACCAAACCCCACCCAAACCAAATCCCAACCCGTTAGGAAACAAACATGACCCCGCTCACCCTCAAAGACTGGATCATCCGGCTCCGGCGTGAATTCCACAGGGAACCTGAACTGAGTTTCAAGGAGTTCAAAACGCAGGAGAGGATCATAAAAACCTTAAACGACCTTGGAATCGAGTCAGAGAAGATCGCTGACACCGGGGTCGTTGCAACGATCCACGGACGTGCGCCGCGCCCATGTATAGCGCTCCGTGCGGATACCGATGCGCTCGAGGTGTCAGAAGAGCCGACCGCGCTGAACAGGGACTACATCTCTGAGAACAGGGGCATCATGCACGCCTGCGGGCACGACGGGCATATCGCGATGGTTCTCGGTGCCGCACGCGTCCTACAGGAGATGCGCGACAGACTGCCTGGAAGTGTTAGACTGATCTTTCAGCCGGCGGAGGAAGAGCCGCCAGGGGGCGCCGCCCGGGTGATTGAGGAGGGGGGGCTTGATGGTGTGGACGCGATCATCGGGATGCATATCTTTTGTCACATCGATCTAGGAAGAATCACGTTTCGACCGGGCAGGTTCATGGCAAGCTCAAACGTCTTCTCCGTAAAGATCACGGGAAAAGGCGGGCATCATTCCAATCCCGCGGACTGCATCGACCCGATCCTCATCGCATCGGATTTCATCCGCGCCATTACCACCGGAATCAGGAGCAAAATCAATCCTGCGAAGCACGTCCTTGGAATCGGCAGGATAAGCGGGGGTGCACAGTTCAACAGGACGCCGGATGAGGTGGATATGCTCGGAAGCTTCCGCACGTTTAATGATCGCGACACAGAGACGATAGAGAGGACGATTGAGCAGACGCTCGACGCCCTGATGGAGACGTACAGGAAGGACTGGGTTGCCAACCTTCCGGCGTACGATCTCGATGTACTCCATGGTTATCCGGTGCTCGTGAACGATAGGGCATTCACAGATGCGGTGGGCGCCGTACTGAAGAGAACGTTCCCGGAGGTTGACTGTGAGGCTGAACCGATCTTCGCAGCCGAGGATTTCGCGTTTTATCTGGAGCGGGTGCCCGGCACATATCTCCTGATCGGGACGAGGAACCCCGAGAAAGGGATCGTTGAGGGCAATCATTCAAGCAGGTTTGATATCGACGAGGACGTGCTCATGATAGGCACAGATATCCTGCAAACGATCGTACTCGACT
>JAUWHQ010000182.1 GCA_030605805.1 Methanosarcinales archaeon
TTCACGATCCGCATCTCGCCTGATGCGCATGCTCCGAGCACCGCAAGCGTCGGCACGAGGTCCGGGGTTCCACCGACATCGACCGTAACGCCGCGTAGATCGCTCCGGCTGACCCTTACCTCGCCCGTCTTCCGATTCCAGACGATATCCGCACCCATCTCTTCGAGAATCCGGACGATCGCTGAATCGCCCTGGCGAGATGGATACAGATTCCTGACCGTGACGTGATCGCCTGCGAGCGCACCTGCCGCAAGCAGATACGACGACGACGAGAAGTCACCTGGCACCGTGTATCTTCTGAGATCAAAACTCTGATTTCCCTCGATTACGAAACTCAAACCGCCGGAATCGTCTCTTTCATCGATCACGATCCCTGCCTCGCGCAGCACCTCAAGCGTGACATCGACATACGGTCTCGACTTGAGTTCGCCCTCAATTGCGATCGTGGAGTCCTTGTTTGCGAGCGGACATGCGATCAGGAGTGCGGATATGAACTGCGAACTGATCGATCCGCTGATTCGCGTGCTTCCGCCCTCAAGCGGTCCCCGCACCACAATCGGAGCGGTCCCGTCTCCTTTTGTCGAGAACGCGTCAGCACCAAGATCGCGGAGCGCATAGAGGAGCGGGTCATTCGGACGTGTTCTTATCGATGCGTCGCCAGTGAGCACGCTTGTACCCGGCGCAAGCGATGTTATCGCTGTAAAGAACCTTAGCGTCGTTCCCGAGTTTAATACATTGATCACGTCATCAGGTACCATCGGGCACGGCACGCCTCTTACGATCAGTCGGTCTCCTGACTCTGATACCTGCACATCAGCGCCGATGCTCCTTGATGCGGATATGGTCGCCAACACATCCTCTGAGAGGAGCGGATATGCGATCTCGGATTTGTTTGACAGGGCTGCGATTGCGATCGCCCGGTGGCTATAACTCTTGGACGGCGGTGCGGGAATCGTGCCCGTGATCGTTGACTGATCGATGCTGAGATGGGTATCCATGACATCTGTTCAACCGCAAATATTATAAACGCTCCACGTGATATAATTTACAGGAGCCGGTTGTTGTGGATATGACCAACATAATACAGGGACTTGGCGCTGGCATCTGCGTCCTTGATACGGATCTGCGGATACGGTATGCCAATGATTGGTATGTACATATATTCGGAGATGATATCGGTAAGTATTACTACGAGCGGTGCGGGTATGAACCAAGCATACATGACCGGATATCGATGTCGTTTGAACGGAACAAACCCATAACCATCGTCCAGACCATGCGCGGTAAGGATGGCAGAACGTTTGATGCAACGCTTTCGATCATGCCGCTTGTCGATTCCTTCGACAAAACGTTTGCAGCCATCGAAATAGTGCAGGATATTGTCTCCTACACGAATATAAGCAACGAGATCAAGAACATATTAACCGAAGAGCAGATCGATGCACACTTTGGCATATACGTGCAGGACGATGCGGGAAAGCTTGCTATCATCGATCAGACACCTATCGAGTCGGCATTCGATCTCCCCTACGAGACTGACCTGATCGGACCGCCAGCGATGCTCTTTGGGCGATTTGAAGCGCACAAAGAGTGTATATCCGACGTTTCCGAGTTGAGCCAGATGACAGAGGATCTGGCGCAGTCTAATACCGAGCTTACCGAGCTTATCAAGGCGATGGACGATGCCCTGCACACGGTGGCGCACGAACTGCGAAATCCGATCACCGCCATACACGCGTACGCCGAACTGCTGCACGGCGAACGATTCGGCAGCCTGAGTGAGAAGCAGAAAAGCGCTATCGCCAAGATCATCACGAACAGTGACAACATCGCATACCTGATCACTGATATACTCGATGTCAGTAAGATTCGGTCAGGAAAACTCACTCTAAATCTCGAAGAAGCCAATATACCCGAGATGATCGATGAAATCGTGGGTAACATAAGATCGCTTGCAGATGAGAAGAATATCCGTCTGGACGTCGATCTAAGTGAGGTGCCTTCGGTTAAAATCGATCGCAACTGGATTTCAAGGTCTGTCATAAACCTGATCGACAATGCGATCAAATTCACGCCTGAAGGTGGTCGTATTCTGGTCACGACAAGAGACGCAAGGGATGTCATCGAGATCGCGGTATCTGACAGCGGCATAGGGATTGCTGCTGACAAACTGACACGTGTATTTGAGGAGTTTGAGCAGGCAGGGTATCGCAAGGGCACTGGTCTTGGTCTTGCGATCGTGAAGAAGATCGCCGAGTTACATCACGGATTGCTCGAAGCACAGAGCGAAGAGGGCAAAGGGAGCACGTTTACTATCATATTGCCAAAAGGTGATTTAATTGAGAATTAAAACAGGAATAAAAGGATTTGATGAGGTGGTTCAGGGTGGGCTTATCCAGAACCGGGTTTATGTGTTGAGCGGACCACCCGGCAGCGGAAAAACCACGTTTGGCGTTCAGTTTCTGGCGTATGGGGCAAGCACCGGTACACCCGGGTTGTATGTGTCTCTCACGCGTGGCGCAAAGACTACCTTTGAAAATATGTCCGGATATAACATGAATATACCGATGCTGACCAAACGTAACGAATTGTTCTTTATAGACGTCAAATCGGTACCGGATTATGGAGATTCTGGCACGAGCACCAGCCCATCCACCATCTATGCAGAGATAGTGGACTTTGTAAGCAAGCATTCAATCAAGCGTCTGGTGATCGATTCGATGTCCACGATGCGTTTCAGCATCGAGGATCAGGCATCGAGGGATATGGAGCTCGGACGGTTCATACAAAATTTAAGCCTGTTGGACTGCACAACGATCCTGCTTTCAGAGATGGTCGATCCGAGCACCTACTCTACAGAGCAGTACGCCTGCGACGGGCTCATTTTTCTCCATAATTTCATGCGTGGCAGGTCGATGACCCGCGCCATACAGGTTATCAAGATGTGTGGAACCGCCCACGACTGCGAGATGCGAAAACTCGATTTCACGGAGAATGCATTGCACGTTTTAGATAAGATTGTGTAAAAATGGTATGTCAGGAACAAACGAACGTGTACGGGAACTGATCAAGCGGGTATATGCGCTTGGGTATGATGTCGGGTACCACCACCATTCCGAGATCGGCTGGGTCTCTGACACGTACAACGCTCTGGCAGGTCAGGCAGATGACGTCGAACTGAAGAATCTGCTGCGGCAGTACTACAGAAAAGGAATAGAAGAAGGGGAAAAGCATAGAAGACATGGTATACAGGGGCGCGCTGCAAAGAAGGTCGGAACGGACCGGGCTTTTGAACTATCCGATTATGAAACCACATCCCCATTATCAGCCGCCAATACGTTATTACAACAACCGCGTGTACTCTCCATGCCAGGCAATATCATGCGGACTGTGCTGATCAATCAACCGGTGAATCTTGTGGGCTTTCGGGTGATCTGACCGATGTTTGAGCCGTTAATCGAGCAACACCAGCCAAAACGTCTTGATCGTCTCATCAAACGATGCGGCACCCTCGCGCTCGACACGGGCTGCACGCACCATGGCACAGGGATCGCTGCTGACAAACGGAACGTTGTGTGTTTGAAGAATTTGAGCAGGTAAGGTATCACCGGGGCACTGGTCCCGGTCTTGCGATTGTGAAGAAGATCGTATAAAATGGCATGTGAAATGATATGTCAGGAACAAACGAACGTGTACGGGAACTGATCAAGCGGGTATATACGCTCGGGTACGATGTCGGGTACCACCACCACTCCGAGATCGGCTGGGTCTCTGACACGTACAACGCTCTGGCAGGTCAGACCGATGACGCCGAACTGAAGAATCTGCTGCGCCAGTATTACAGAAAAGGAATAGAAGAAGGGGAAAAGCGTAGAAAACGCGATATACATGGGCGCACCACAAATAAAGTCGGAAAGAACGCTACAGAGCAGAACAACGCTGTAATAAGGACTAATGAACGCCCCGCAAAGAAAGTCGAGACAGACGAAACTTCCGAACTACCCGATTATGAAACCGCACCTCAAGTCTCAGTCGCTGATAGATTATTGCAGCAGCCGCATGTACTCTCCATGCCAGGCAATATCATGCGGACTGTACTGATCAATCAACCGGTAAATCTCAGGGGCTTTCTGGCGATCTGACCGATCTTTGAGCCGCTAATCGAGCAGCACCAGCCCAAACGTCCTGATCGTCTCATCAAACGATGTGACCACTTCAAGCTCGAATCCAGCTGCACGCACGGTGGCATAGACATCGATGCCGCTCGCTTCCATCGCAGGTCTCATCATATCCGGGTGCCTGCACAGCCTTTTCCCGGTGTGAAAATCGATATCACCCTCTTCCGGTAGGCAGGTTTCGCAGAGGGAGCACGGATATGCTCCGAAGCCGAATGCTTTGTAATACCCTCCGAGGAATGCGTGCCGCTCGAGTTTGAAGACCACATCATGAACCATCAGGATTAAGTCCCAGAGATAATGATGAATATGCCTTGGATCAACCGACGCCTCCTTCGGAAGCCCGACAAACTCGAAGAGCACGGCATGTTCGTAGTCGTCAAGCACCTTTCCGGTCTCTTCCGGCGTCGGCGAGTATGGCGGGCACGAGAGATGCTTGCCATAAGCCTTACACCCGTATCTGCATTTGAGCCGCACCCACGCCGCAGTCTTTACGATCCCGGCAGAGATCAGCCGTAGATCGTTTGCGCCGCTCGCAAGCGCGATCTCTCGCAGTTCTGGCACAAGCGTGTTTAGTTCTTTCATCCAGGTAGCCTCCTTAATTGTTGCAGGCAACCTCTGACGCAGTCATTTGTAAACGTTCTGATGGACCCCGAAGATATAAGGGATGCCTGCCAATTTCATGCTATGAAACGTGCGCTCTGGTGGCTGATCGCCGGCACAAAAGGCGGAGTGAACCGTGCCCGGATGATCAATGCATTGAATGACC
>JAUWHQ010000045.1 GCA_030605805.1 Methanosarcinales archaeon
TATTATACTATACCAACTTACATACTTTATAAGTTTTATAAAAACCATTTTGTAGGTTCTTTAAAACCGCTGTTTAGAGAAAATTTATCCCATAGATTTGCATTTTATTTGAGCAGAATTGGGTTGCCAGATATCATACCCTGGTAAATAGGTGAAAACACATGCTCCTACCAACCACCCCACCTCTGCCCGCACCTATCCCATTCGCACGACCTCCGAGCCCCGCGGATGCCCTGCAATTTCATTTTGAGGTGGCACACGGCAGGGACTACTATCCAGATCTCGTTTCTTCCGCTCCAAGCTTCGAATATCTGAAAACAGACGAGTCAGAACCAGAGCACCAGATGAATTGCCAGCACTGAATAACAGAATAATGGAATAATCATGTGGGACATCATATTAAACAAATTCAGGAAATATCCGGCGCAGGAGAAGGTCGTGCGTCTGCTGCTGAAACGCGGTTTTCAGGTCACTTCGGATGGCAGGGTGGTCTCAGGCGGCATAAAACTCCCGCATACGCAGATCGCAAATGAAATCGGCGTTGATCGCAGGGCAGTTGATGGGGCAGCCTCCATGATCGCACAGGACGACCTGCTGAGCACGATCTTCAAAAACATCCGCCCGATCTCGTCGTTGCGTGAGGTTGCGCCAGCTCTCGAACTCGGGGTGATCATTGTTACGCCGGTGGATGCCACAGAGACCGGCATTCTTGCATCGGTGGCAGCCTCTGTGGCAGAACACGGAATTAGCATCATGCAGGCGATTGCGGATGATCCGCGGCTTTCTGATCGCCCGACACTGACCATCATAACCGACCGGCAGATACCTGACGATCTGGTCGGCAAATTGCTGAAATGCGACGGTGTGAAGGGGATAAGCGTTTGATTGGGCAGTGTCTCAAATTTGGTAGTGCCCTACGTGACTTTTTATTTTCTTCGGGTCAGTTGGGGTAAATAGTGTATGCGTATTTTTTCGCTGTGGTATACTAAAAAAAGCCCCTACCAACGATTGCGGAAACTCGGCTTTTATGGGACTTTTCCGGCATACGACATCAATTTATGGTTTATGAGCAGTATCGATTGACGATTCCTTCCAATGATCAGCATTCCAAAATCGTAAAATTACGGTTGATGGGTGAAATGATCTATAAGCGCACGATCAAAAATCGCGCTTGCCACCACATCCTTTGCACCACTGATATATGAGATCTCGTTATTTTTGCTGATGATCCACACCTCCCCCTCGCCGCCACCCATGCTCTCAGCGGTATTCGCCACAACCATCGCAAGCCCGTAACGAGCCATCACCTCCTTCGCACGCCTGATCAGCGCGTCGCCCCCGGCAGTCTCAAGCTTGAACCCGACGACCATGAGATCAGGATATGCACTCCGTACCGCCTCAAGCAACTTTCCTGTCGGTCGCAGGTCAAGCGCCAATTGACCGTCCGATCTGATCTTATCGCCAGACGGATCGAGCGTGTAATCAGAGATCGCAGCAGCACTGATCAGCAGATCATACCCATCTGCCCCAAGCTCGCCAAGCACAGCACTGGTCATCTCTCCGGCTGTCTCTGCATAGATCTCTCTGATGCCTGCAAAACCAGCATTCCCGTGGTGCACGATCGTTACATCTGCGCCGCGCCTGAAAGCCTCATAAGCAAGCGCAATCCCCATCCGCCCTGATGCCCTGCTCGTAATTATGCGCACAGGATCGATCGGCTCTGCGGTTGCCCCGCCGGTGATCAGCACCTTCCTACCGGCAAGTGATGGGTCGCAAAGCGCCCGCTCTGCCCATCGCACAATATCCTCTGTCTTCGCGACCTTTGCTTTCCCTTCCTCGATCACGGGACCTACGACCGTGACCCCATGACTCCTCAGCACGTCGATGTTCCCACGCACGAGCAGGTTGTACATGCTTCTGTGCATGGCAGGCGCGATGATGACCGGAAGCCCTGCGCCAATCGCAGTCGTCGCGAAGATCGAGACGAGCGTATCAGGGATGGCGTGTGCGATCTTCCCGATGGTGCTTGCAGTGCACGGCGCAATCAGCAGCAGATCAGCAGCGCTGCAGTCCACGCCAACACCATCACCCTCGTCACAACAATCACCCTCGCCACCACAATACTCTGCCCACGAGACCCTGCCAGTCCACTGCGTGATCGGGCGCCGCCCTGTTGCACATTCGATCGCGTCAGGGTGGATGATCCGCTGCGCAGATTCGGTCATCACCGCCTGCACCGCAGCACCGCGGCGGATCAGTTCATGCGCCAGTTCGATGGTCCGTACAGCGGCAATGCTGCCTGTGATGCCGAGCACGACCGTTCTGCCTGCGAGCGTTTCATGCAGAGCGCCGCCACCTAACGTTCTTTCCACCGGTTCGACTTGTTCTGTCCGTTTCATAAACAACATTCAGGTATGCTGCCATCGTAATTAATCATTCTCACAGTGGTTCCGGAGGGTGTGCTCTATTCGGCGGGGGTGGTATGATGATCGGAGGTGGCTTTGAAAACATCGACATCACGTGGTATCTCTTTCATCTGATCATGATCAATGCCTTTGCCATGGGGGCGCCGTCGGAAAGATCATGCTTGGCTCTGCACAGGGTCTGTATACCATCATCGCAGAGGCTGGTGGTGCCAAGGGATTGCAACCGCAAGGAGTTATAAATATATCCCCTCCAAATTGATTGGTGATACCCCGGATTTTTACTTCTGTGGGCTGACTGGCAGGGGTTTTACCAGTTCTGCATCCTTATCGCTCTTGTAGATGTGCAGCGAATCGCTATAATCGATCAATTTAACGATCCGGCACTGGTTCGGGCGGATCACTTCACGGTTCAGCATATCAGTAATCGCGACGATATTCGCCTGCCACGCCGTATATAGATCGCGAGATCGCCATGTCAGATGCACATCCACGCAACCATCGCCAAGATATCTGATCTGGATGCGCTGCAAGCATGGTGGCGATGCGCTTCCAAGATCATTCCTGGGCTGCCATGTGATCGCCTGATCCCGGTTCGAAACAACCTCTGCATCCTTCTGAATACCAAGACGCTCGCGTAGTAACCGGATTTGATCAAGGTTTTCGTACATCGCGAGCCTTTCAAAATAAAGGTATGAGAACCGTTCATTGTCTGGCTTTTTGATATACTCTGATAAATATTCCCTTGTGAATCCCTTGCAGTAATGATCGATGTGTCGAAATGGAAACTGCGGGTGCAGTTCACGATCCTCTATCTGCCTGATGGCGTTGCCAGTTAATTCAACTAATATGCATGCATCCCGAATCGGTTTTAGTTCGGATGTGTCGCCGATTGTTGTTTTCATCCCATCGCGTAACACATATCGTACTGCCCGCGCCCATGCATTGTGGAAATTATCTTCACATATCAGTATCGTTGGTGGTAGTTTCATGTGAATCCTGTAGAGTTCTTTTGAAGTGAATTGGTTTATTTTGTTCTTTAGTCACGTTTTTCACTTCTCTTATTTTGATGTCGGGGATTCACTTAACGGTTCCAGCATATACGAAGTTTCGGCGAAATGTGTGCGCTGTATATGCTGTGTTAGGCGAACCCGATAGGGACGAAACAACCAATGGGTTCGAAGAGTCACAAAGGAAAAGCAAATCAACGATTTATCTCACCCCTATTTGAGCAACTTCTTTTGCTTTATCAGTAAGAGTTGAATAATATCTTAGCACTTCAAAGAATTTCTTCCCCTCATCAGGAAATTTATGTTTTAGAAGGATTTTCATGTCGTCATTTAGGAATGCTGTACCCACTGATTTCATATAAAAACGATGAGGATAAACGACTCTATCAACAGCATCTATTATGGGGGTGATTTTCGGTAGGATGATTTCTTTAATTCTCTGGGGCTCATATGGAATTTGAGCAATATTTATTGCATCATTAGTAATATTATCATAGTTGAATACATTCTGTTCAAGTGGGGGGACTTTGTATTCTTCTATTATTCTCGAACTTACTTTTTGAAGTTCTCTTTCACATTTTAAAGTCTGTTTTCCATGCCCATGTTCTGCGAGGGCGGTGTCATATTTTACAATCCATCTTCGTAACGGTCTAAGTTCCTGCCTCTTTTCTAACATTACGTCATACATTTGCTTTGGTCCCTTTCCATCATCAATTTCTTGTAATATAATTGGCAATGTGTATGGTAAATCAATCCTTGCACGATATTGAAGGGAAGACCCAAACACTTTATCACTTACTTTACCCAGTGTTTCGACTAGAACGTCATACGCTGTTTTTGCCTCCTCACCTTTTTCTTTTTTTAACAAATTCCTAATAATATCAAGTCCGTCAGTTGCTGCCTCTTTTATAAACCTTGAATAAACAATCTCTTTTGGGTAATAATACCCCTCCTGAGTCGTAGGAATCGATGATGCTAAAGCTTGGCTCAACCCAGTTGGACATAAATCCTTTTGAAAAGAATAACTCATTAAAACTTTATAGACATCTCTCACGTTTATATTCTCTAACCAGTGAGAAATTTTGGAGGCACCACCCAACCAAGGATTGCCAAAAGCTGTGTTCCCCTCTATAAGCCCCATTTTTCGTAGAAGTGTGGTGTATTTATCAGGATTAGATAGGACGGCGATCAATAAATTTCTATAGTCCATTTCAAACAGATTGCTTATTACTTGTTGTAATCCTCGGGCTTCCAGTTCTTCAAATATAGCGTTTTGAGGTACATACAGCACTTTTGAATCCATCAATTCATCTAATTCTGATATAAGATACTCGTGTTGGACGTCAAACCAATTGACTTTAGGCAACACTATGGTTTCCGTTAAAAGTACCATATCAGGTATAAACGGCTCACATTGAAGATATGCCCAGAAATGTTTAGAACGATCAGGGGCTATCTTTCCATCTTTTAAATTAACCAAAGCCTCTAAAACGTTGTAGTCTGTAGTGTATTCCAATGAAATACACCCTGGTTCTTTTACTTCTTCATTCATGTGAACACCTCATTATATAAGTATTATAAACATATCCTTTCCTACATGATTTCGCCTAACGGGCAACGGGTATATGAAGTTGCCAAAGGCAATTTTGGTGGAATATAGCGAAGCCATATACCCGCTGTTGTTTGAGTGCGTTAGCACCGAAGCGAGCGTTAGCGAGTGGAGAGCTGCAAAAGGCGGGCATGATGTTCTTATAAAACCTTCTTTACCTTCTTTGAGATTACCTGTTCTCTCTTTTGCACAAATTCATTATAGTTATTGAGATTCTGATCTTCAGGTTTTTGTGGGATAAATTAACTCAATACAACCACAGCATCGTCTTTGGGTGGTTTTGCCAATCCTATTCCCCGTTCGGTTAATGTAATCGACTTACCTTGTTGAAAATCAACATATCCTTTCTCTTGAAGCTTTCTTACATAATAGCTAAGCTTGGCACGCACAGCTTTGCTTACATCATCCGGTACAAGTATTTTATTCAATTCACCTAAACTAGATATCTTATGCATAGCAAGAGCATTTAAAATTTCTTTTTCCCATTCACCAAACTTTATATTCACTTTCGGTGAGAAAACCTCAACCCTACTTGCACCAGAAGAAAACGGAACGCCTCCAGAAGGGAGATTATATTGTTCTGGAACAACATAATATAACAACGCATTATCATAATCAATTGCCGCCAAGGTAAAGGCTACAGCGCATAACTTAGTCGAAGTTGATATATTCAAATAAACTTTCGATGCATCCTTTTCTTTTTCTAAAATACCAAGTACGGTATTTTTGGACGATTCAAAGTCTGTTGGATCAAAAAATACACTAATCACATTATTATTATCAAACGCCATCTGATTCAATCGTTTTTTTACTGCATCGGCATGTTTTCTTGCTTCCGTGCCCCATATCCCTTCTTTTTCATCTATCAATAAATAGATTCTATTTGCACTCAAATTTATAAAGCCATAAACCGCCCTATCCTCTTCAAAACCAATGGGCACGACATGCGTGATTCTTTGCGACATTTTCACACCTTATGAACTCTAATTAAGAACTTGCTTATGGATCTCATGTGCGGGGATATGCACTAAATAATCAAAATCTTTAGATATAATTTTAGGTATCCCCAATTCAGATAAAATCGGAAGATATGCTGCCGATGACATATTCACTCCGTCTTCTGTTACAGAATAATGGCGTGCATAGCTATCTTTGAATACATATTTGTCGTACTTTATAAATCCTCTCGACTCTAAATCGTCCATAATAAAATCAAAATGTTGTTCAATGTCCACATCAATCCGTAAGTCTCGTAATTTTATGTACCAAATGACTGTTTCTTTTATCCATGGTCTAGTAGCCCACTTAACTCTCCTATCCGCGTTATACTCATCACTTTTGCGTCTTTGAAGCATGTATATTATGGTGCCTTTTAAAATTTCAATACCTCCTACTTTTGTACCTACTAAACACCGTAAATCGTCTCGCATCTGACAAACAGGATAATCAGCGCCAACGGTTCCAAAGACCTTATCCCCAAAGTCAGGGATTACCTCTAGAGCATCTTCCAGAAATCCGGTCGATGGATTTATTTTCTTAGATAAAAAAGCATAATTCATATAACTATCTATATTAAAATCTGTTATTAATGTTTGAACTGTACCGATTCCTATTCGATTCGCTACAACATGGGAGAGTAATGCAACTTCAAAGGGAGTGAACTCGTGCAAATATCTTAAAACTTCGATTGTGGTAGTTCCGCGGGCATTAATTGGATCCGCAAACCATGTAATACTGTTCTCATCATAGTTTAGTTCTCCTATTGTTTCTGCATCCAATGGCGAAATTTCGGCTTTATCGTTGTTATTACCTGTTCTTTCAGTGTTTATATAAATCACATCCGCATTCGGCAGCATTTTTTTCATACCGGATGCCATGGGCAACCCATCGCGATATTTAACATAAATTCTATTAATATCAAATTTATTTAAACTGGCAAAATCAAGCATATCCGTCACAGTATACTCTCCAATCACCTCTGCTGCTTTGTATGCTGCGTCTTTGGAGATTGTTTTCTTAAGCCGGGTCCATTCTTCATCAACTATCTGGTTTAGTACTTTTCTATGGGTAAACATTTTTTCACCTTCTATAAAGTCATAGGCGTACTGGCATATAAATTTTTCCATTGGTAAAGAATATGAGCAAGGGTAAAGTTTTGTTTTATAGCACTACCAACCACATCCACCCACATCAACCACTACATGAAGGCATGAAATGACAACGAGAACATTCACTGCAATACTGCACAGGGAGGAAGGTATGTACGTCGCGGAATGCCCCGAAGTCGGTACAGTCCGTCAAGGGTATACGATCGAGGAAGCGATTGCCAACCTCAAAGAAGCCACGGAACTTTATCTTGAGGAGTTTTCTTTATCAGAAACCCCCCGATCGTATCGCCGGTGAGTTCGAAGAGTACGCACGCATCCCGAATCGGCTTTGGCTCGGAGGGATCTCCGATCGTTATCCGCTTTCCATCGCGCAGCACATGCCGCACCGCCCGCGCCCACGCGTTGTGGAAATCGGTTTCTGATATCAGTATCGCTGGTGGTAGTTTCATCTGTGCAACATCCATCTTGTGCCGGATCGGTTTTATGGCTTTCTGAGGTTGTGTTGATCATAAGGCAGCAGCACGGATTGTACCGTTGTTGTCCGTAATTTTAGTGAAGTACACGTTTCGTGTGGCGGGTTGGGTTGTCTGTTTTCATTCGTTGTCTTGTGAGGAAGCCCCATCCGCGCCACCCGGGAATAAATTGCGGGACATCCTTGGTGGTTGGACTTACCTTTTCTTCCATCGCATCTTTTACGCTTTTGTGCGAAGTATAACTCCGATTTGGGGTTATATTTGCATTGCGGATATCATTCCATCTTAGCGATATATCCGCAGCCCTGCGCATATAAACCATCTCACATAACAGGATTGCCACCCTGAACACGGGCGTTCGGCGGGAGCGCCAGATATGGGACTCCAAATCAACAGACTTAAAACGACCGTTAACGCCGTGATGACGTAACATGCCCTATGTTTTTCACGCAGGCATCAGTTCGCTGTGCAGCCGCACCACATCACCGATCACGACGATCGCAGGCGCCCTGACCCCGCGCTTCCTGGCAAGATCGACGATCGTGCGCAGACTTCCGGTGGTCACCGCCTGATCAGGTCTTGTCCCGCGCTCGATGATCGCAACAGGCGTTTCAGGATCGCTTCCGTGCCGTATCAGTTCAGGAACATACCTGCCAAGCGTGCTTATGCCCATCAGAACCACGATCGTGCCTTTCGACTGCGCAAGCCACTCCCAGTCGACCATCGACGCGCCACCCTCCTGTTCGTGCCCTGTGATGACGGTCACCATCGATGCATGGTCCCTGTGTGTGATCGGGATGCCTGCTGATGCAGGGGCTGCGATCGCAGACGTGATGCCGGGCACAACCTCAAACGGGACGCCTGCATCCCGTAGTTCCATCGCTTCCTCCCCGCCTCTTCCGAAGAGATATGGGTCGCCGCCTTTCAGGCGCACCACCGTTTTGCCATGCGATGCACGATCGATCAGCAGCCGGTTGATCTCGCCCTGTGCAAGCGTGTGATCGCCTGCGTATTTGCCAGCATCGATCCGTTCGGCGTTTTCCGGCAGCGACGCAAGAATTTCGGGTCCCGGAAGCTGATCATACACGATCACATCCGCCTCCCTGAGCAGGCGTTCTGCCTTGATAGTCAACAGTTCGGGATCGCCCGGACCCGAACCAACCAGATATACCTTTCCGCTTGAATGCATGTTGATCACGTATGTGTTTGTGTTGATGACGCTCCAACAAGTATATCTGCAACCTTCATCTTCAAAAACTCTCTTTTTGATATGTATGGCAGAGACGCATGGCAACATCACTGAAGAACCGGATCACGACGGCGAAATCATTTCGGGAAATCACAACCGCCACATCTTCGGAACAGTTGATTAACACCCGCGGATCATCAATACATCATGCCCGAACCATTCCTGCTTGCGCTCTCGATATCGATCGGATTTGCGCTCGGCGTAATATCAGGACTCATCCCGGGCATACACACAAACAACTTCGCACTGATCCTGCTTGCGCTCTCGCCCGGCATCTCAGACCTCGGATTCTCAAATACTCTCGTCGCCGTAATCATTCTCTCAAACTCGATCACGCACACCTTCTTAAACATCATTCCTGCGGTATACCTTGGTGCGCCCGATGCAGATACGGCTCTTGCAATACTACCAGGTCACGACATGCTGCTCGACGGGATGGGCGCAGCAGCGGTCAGATTATCGGCGATCGGCAGCGCAGGATCGATCATCGTATCGCTGGTGCTCGCAATCCCGCTCATGTTGTTCTTTGGGAGTTATTATGATTTCATACGTGAGAATATGGAATGGATTTTGCTGGCGATCGTTGTACTCATGATTCTCACGGAATCAGGAAGATATATCGAGGGGCAGGGGTCTCTTGTACACTTAAAATACAAATTCTATGCGACG
>JAUWHQ010000064.1 GCA_030605805.1 Methanosarcinales archaeon
TCTTCATAGATGCGGTCACTACCCCGCGCGTCATCACGTCGCGGATCAATTTTTCATATACTTTCATATTCATCATCCCAAATCGGTCTGTATGTCTACCAAGTCCGTTGATCCGGATGGTTCCATGCAGCTACTCCACCACGGACCGTTGCACACCGATTCTTACCCGGACTTAGTTACAAACCAGTTACAACTATTATCACACGCCGGTTAAGAAAAATGTATCGATCGCTAAAATATACGCGGCTATCACCGGCAAACAACCCTGACAATGCGATCCGATGATTTTATGTCAAAGTTGGCATCTGTGAATTGCTCGCTCACCCAGATATTCGTTTTTGTGTGAAGCGACAGCTCTCTTGTGGTAAACGATCCGGATTTTGCCATAGCCATGTACGGAATCAGTTGATCAGCCAGATAAACGTCCACCGCAGCTCTGGAGTCCAGTTCTCTGATGATATTGTCCGCTGCATCGGATCCGACCACCTCTGCCGGCGTTCCTCGCTCTCCGAGCGCAGACCCGCCGATATGACCGCACCAGAGCGTAATTCCGCTGCCTGTTGATGCAGCACCCTTATGCGCTGTCGTGATGTCGGTATCGATCACAGCATCATACCCGTGATCATGCAGTCTGGTGATAGCAGCATTACGCTGCCTTCTTGCGACATGTTCAGGAAGCCTGGATGAGTGCGAGCAGCCGTAAACCTTATCGACATTTTCTTTGCGGAAATCCGCCCCAACAATCCTGGAGGGCTCGATCACAGCCCTGACCCGCCCGCCCCCACGCGGATAATAGCCCCGCCTCAGGACCTCGATGCGGACATCGCACCCCATCAGAGCGAGCGCAGGCAGCAGGACGCGGCGCAGGTAATCGATCGGCGGGCTCCATCTCACATCGGTGCCGCCTGTGATATCAAGGACGACCGTGTCCGGAGCGTGGAGCGCAACAGGGATCAGGCACTGGAGAAGGAGCGAGATGCTGCCAGCTGTGCCGATATCCATGCGATATGTCCCGCCGCTGATCTCGCCCGGGATGAATGTCAGTTCTGTGGACCTGACCGCATCGCCTGTGGTATCAGCCCCTGCAAGTTCAGTCATCGCCCTGATTGCGGTCAGGTGCTGAGCCGAAAGCCCAGGCTTTGGACGGTTGCTGCGGATACCGGTGATCGTAACAGGCGTTTTCGTAATCGCAGCCATGGCAACTGATGTGCGCAGGATCTGCCCGCCGCCCTCTCCGAACGTGCCGTCAATGGTTAGCATTGGAAAGTAGTCTGACGTGCTGATTGATATATGAAACGGTTCATCGATGGAACGGTTCATAAGCATCGGTCTGTGCGATCTGTGCCCGTTTGCCCGCATACCAGCCCGACATATTTAAAATGAAAGCAGGACCATAGATGAACGGGTGAATCAATTGAAGGCAGTTATTCTTGCAGCCGGCGAAGGAATGCGGTGCAGACCACTGACGCTCACGAGATCGAAGGTGATGCTCCGGATCGCGAACAAACCGATGATCGAGTATGTGGTGCGGGCGCTCTCAGAAAGCGGCATCACAGACATTCTCATGGTCGTGGGGTATGCAAAAGAGCGCATCATGAATTATTTTGGCAACGGAAAGGATTTCGATGTGCATATCGAATATGCGGAGCAGAAACAGCAGCTTGGCACGGCTCATGCCATAAAACAGGCAAAGAATTCTGTGGACGGCGAGTTTCTCGTGTTAAACGGGGATAATCTTGTCAGTGCAGATACGATTGCGGATATCATAAAGAGGCATACCGGAGGCACGTCGATCCTGACAACGTCCAGAATGGACACATCCGGGTACGCGCTGGTGATTGAGAGTGATGGGGTGGTTAAGGAGATTGTTGAGGGGCTGACACTGAAGAATGTCCGCAATACCAACACAGGCATCTATGTCTTCGAGCGGACAATTCTCGATGCGGTCAAGGAGACACTACAGGCAGATGTCCGCGAATTCGGAATCACCAACTCTATACAGCGGATGATTGAGAGTGAAGGGGCGGTTAAGAAGCTTGTTGAGGGGCAGACACTGAAGAACATCCACAATATCAACACAGGCATCTACATCTTTGATCAGACGATCTTTGATGCGATTGAGGAGACTCTGCAGGCTGATGTCAGTGATGTCAGCGAATTCGGGATCACTGACTCGATACAGCGGATGATCGATGCAGGCTACGAGGTGCACGCATACCGGACAGACCACACATGGACCGATGTGATCCATTCATGGAACCTGCTCGGTGTGAATGCGATGATCCTTGAGGGGCTCCCTGATTCGGTGCATAGACTGGCAGACAGCAGAGTCAATGATCGCGTGGTTGTAGGCAGGGATTCGGTGATCGGCGAGAACTCTTATGTGAAAGGTCCTGTCATAATCGGGAGAAACTGCGACATCGGTCCGAATGTGGTCATCGCCCCGTCAACGAGCATCGGCGACAACGTCACGATCGAGCCGTTCACATACATCAAAAACAGCGTGATCTTTGATGACGTGCACATCGGTTCACACAGCACCATAAAGAACACCATCATCGGCGAGAACAATGTCATTGACAGCCACTTTGTCATAGAGAGCAGAAAGGATCTGACAGTGGAACTGGACAGGAAGCTGTACCATGCAGACGAACTCGGCACCGTGATCGGGGACGCTGGCACCATCGGGTGCGATGTGTCGGTAACCGCGGGTGCGCTGATCGGGACCGAGTGCAGGATCAAAGCTGGTACCGTTGTAAGAAAGCAGATACCGAGCCATGCACTGGTGATCTGATATGTGCGGCATTGTCGGGTATCTGGGCAGATCCGAAGCCGTACCCATTCTCTTTGACCTCCTGCGGCGTCTTGAGTATCGGGGGTATGATTCTGCCGGCATCGCCATCCTGAACGGAAGCATCCTGACCACCAAAGCGAAGGGGCGTGTCGATGATCTTGTATCGATCACCCCTGAGATCAGGGGCTGCACCGGCATCGGTCACACCAGGTGGGCAACGCATGGAAAGCCGTCGTCTGAGAATGCACACCCGCACTGCGACTGCAAGGATACCATTGCTGTGGTCCATAACGGGATCATCGAGAACTACATAGAACTTAAGGATAAGTTAATCGATTCAGGACACGAATTCAGATCAGAAACAGACTCCGAGGTACTTCCGCACCTGATAGAGGAGTGTTACGATGGTAATCTTGAATCGTCGGTACGGAGCGCACTATCGATGGTTCGCGGATCGTATGCGATCGCGGTGGTCAGCGATAGGGAGCCTGACAGGATCGTGATTGCACGGAAGGACAGTCCTCTTGTCGTCGGGCTTGGCAGCGACGGATATTTTGTCGCATCAGATGTTGCTGCCATCCTGAAACACACGAAAGACGTAATTTTCATGGACGATGGCGAGATCGGCGTGATAAAGAAGGATGGATTCGATGTTACGGATCTTGACGGGGTTTTTGTTGAAAAGAAGATCGAGACAATAGACTGGGACCCTGAATCGGCAGAGAAGAGCGGGTATGAGCATTTCATGTTAAAAGAGATATTCGAACAGCCAGCCGTCATCAGGGAGACGTTTTCAGGGCGAATATC
>JAUWHQ010000065.1 GCA_030605805.1 Methanosarcinales archaeon
ATGGCGTTCCTCTGAGACGGTATTTACGGGTGTCGATGGATCACAGATATGGTTTCGGCAAATCACGCAACGCCATACTTTCTACCCCGCGAGCATTCGTGACTTTCAAAAGCATTGGGGCAATGGGATGGTATGATATGCTTTATTCGCTCTGGAAAGATCCTCAGGGGTGGTTAGAAGAATATCATAAGCGTTTCAATCTCTGAAATGGTTAATTCGATGGTGAAATGCCGATTTGGCGCGCCGCTCGAGGAAACGGCTTGATTCGGCGGATGGGAGACTACAGACGCGGGCTCTAAGCTTGTGGGGCACAATATCCGAAGAGCTCCGATATCTTGAGATCGTGGGCAATGTTGCGCCGCACTGGCTTGCCGGGCAGGGGTATACGTGAATTTCGTCCCAAAGCCCGGTTATGCGAAAGTTTTAAGTATGGACAGGTAATTCTTGCAATGCGCGAAAGTGTCATTCCGCCACGATCCATGCATGGTTTATCGCCAATTGCTTACACAACAACCTGCATGGCATGTCAGGATGGATGTTTATGTCTCGGTCCCCACCCCCACCACCTACGCAAACGGATGCACCCGGATCACAGGATTCCGGAGACACGTCATACCCCGGATGCTACTTGAGATCGCTATGGTCAAGGCACAATATCAATCTACATCTATTTCTTTTCGCAATCATGGTCTCGTTGTATGACGTGGTGAGCACTGCTCTGTGTATCGACTTCTGCGGCTATACATACGAGGCAAATGCACTTCTCAGATGGATTATCCACGGTTTTGGTGTGGCAGGCTTCATCGGCGTGAAACTGTGCGTGACTGTGGTTGCTCTGGCTGCTGTTTACTACATCATAGCAAACAACATCCATTTCGGGAGTAACAGCCCAAACGGGTTTTATGGCATCTATCTCGGCGTGATATTGAGCAATATCTACGCAGGCACTTCAAATATCTCCGTAATAACCGGAAACACATCTTTTTATTTATTAAGCCTGGATTGCATGCAGATGGTGGTGGTGTTGGCGTGTATTCCGTTGATCGGAGTTTTGCTGCTTGAGATCTATCGTAGGTGCTAATTTCTTTGGAAGTCCGGGAATCTTACCTGCATCAGACGTTTCCACGATCCAATTCACGGCACTATCTGAAGTTTTGAAATACTCTATGGTAGCTAATTGGCGGATCGTTCCGCCATCTATGCTAATTTGACATGTTATTTCAAATAATAATGGTAAATCGTTTGTGGTTTGAGTGCAATAACGTTTTTATAGTATGGAGTACTGGTTGGTATGTGCAGATATTGCAATTGATATATGGAGACGATACATAATGAAAAGAACAATAGGAATCATAATGGTACTGCTGATGCTGATGTCGGTGACGGGTGCATGGGCAGATAACGCAAAGGATACGCAGACCGGTAGCGAAAAGGTGAAGGTGATCATCGGTTTCGTGGATACTCCCGACAAGGGGGATGAGAATATGATTCGTGGGCACGGTGGAAAAACCAAGTACACCTATCATATAATCAATGCGAAAGCGGTGGAAATATCAGAACAGTCGATCGCCCATATTAAGAACAATCCGAGAGTGGCGTATGTCGAAGAGGATGCTAAAGTATATGCGCTTGACGCGGAACTGGATAATTCATGGGGTGTCAAGCATATAGGCGCAGGCGTTGTCCATGAGTACAACAAAGGTGCCGGAGTTAATGTTTCGATCATCGATACCGGCATAGATACCACGCATCCTGACCTATATGCTAATTACAAGGGTGGATACGATTATGTGAATAACGATGCTGATCCTAAGGATGATAATGGGCACGGAACACATTGCGCAGGAATTGTTGCGGCCGAGGATAATGGTATAGGCGTCGTCGGCGTGGCGCCGGGAGCAAATCTGTACGCCGTAAAAGTTCTCAATAGAGTTGGATCGGGATATATTAGCGATGTCATAGCAGGAATTGACTGGTCAGTCAACAACGATATGGATGTGGTATCTATGAGTCTGGGCTCGTCCACCAGTTCAACAAGCCTGAAAACTGCATGTGACGACGCCTATGAAGCCGGTCTCGTTATAGTTGCAGCAGCTGGTAATAGTGGGGATGGAAATTCGGATACGACTGAGCTCTCATATCCCGCGGCATACGATTCGGTCATTGCAGTTGGCGCGACGGGCAGGTATGATACGGCACCTTCTTGGAGCAACTCAGGTCCATATCTAGAGTTGGCAGCCCCTGGCGTGGGTATATATTCAACTCTACCAACATACAGAGTTACTTTAACCAGAACCTATGGTTATAACTATGGAACGTTAAGTGGAACATCAATGGCATGTCCGCATGTAGCAGGAACGGTGGCCCTTGTGTTATTCTCTGATCCGACGCTAACAAACGAGGATGTAAGATTGCGTTTGAACACGACTGCTGACAATCTGGGTCCAGAAGGATGGGATTCTGTGTACGGAAATGGTCTTGTTGACGCAGAGAATGCAACCCAGCCAGGCGATGCCCCGCCTGTTGTAGACCTTGTGAACCCAGCAGACGGTTCTACTGTTTCTGGTACAATAATCATCGAAGCAAACGCCAGTGACGATGTAGGTGTAACCAAGGTTGACTTCTACATCAACGATACTTTACTTGCAACGGATGACACAGAACCTTACAATACTTCGTGGAACACCACGACTGTAGCAGATGGTTCACATATTATAACAGCAACTGCAACTGATACAGCAGGACAAACCGCCTCGGACATGAACGGAGTTACCGTCGATAACACGCCGCCTGATCAAGTTACAAATCTGATCGTCACTACTATAAGCAGCAGCAAGCTGGATCTTTCGTGGAGTGCTATTACTGAAATGAATCTTGACCACTACAATGTGTACAGGAACACCACGTCTGGTGGCCCGTATAATTTGGTTGCTTCGCCAACAACTAATTCGTACTCAGACACTGGATTGGAAGCATCAACAACCTATTATTACACGGTAACCGCGGTGGATACGGCAGGAAATGAAGGAACCGCGTCTGATGAAGCAAATGGAACGACAGATGAAGCATCTGCAGTCCAAGATTTTGCCAATCAGGACATTCCGGTTTCAGGCACTGTCTCTGAAGATTACACCTATACACACGACAGTGACAATACCTCTGAATCGATAACCGAAGTTAGTACGCGGGGCAGACCAAGTTCAAGGTATAGTTACCTTGAGCATAGATGGACTATCGATGTGGCTGGCGGGACGAAGGTAACCTTCAACGTGGAAGCATATCACAATGCCAACACGGAGAATGACCACTTCGAATTTGCTTATTCCACAGACGGTAGCACTTATACTGACATGCTCACGGTGACTAAGACTGAAGATGATGACACACTACAAACCTGTGAACTATCTGAGACTCTCAGTGGAACTGTCTACATTCGGGTTGTTGATACCGACCAAACAGGAGGGCGCACTGCTTTAGACGCGATTTACATCGACCAGATGTACATAGAATGTGTGCCATGAATGCAAATTGAAAAATTAAAAGGAGGCTTTCTCCTCCTTTCTTTTTTAATTCCGAATATGCACAACCATTCCGTGTCCGTTCTATTGCCGGCAACTTTATCTCGATGTGTGGTGCATGACCCCGGTTCCTGTGATGAATTTCAAGTGATTTCCGATCCATTCATCGATAACAGCTAAAAGGGCAGCGTATAGAGACACTGGCTTTCCACCGACGCCCTGCCATACAATTTCCTTCTCTTGCTCACCCCATCCGTAACCATCCTGAAAGTCCATCGTCCGTTCGTGATCAAAATCATCCACCAGCAAGTACTCACCCCGCCCGGATAGTATCGCCTCACTGTAAGTCTCGGAATTCATTTTACCAGTTCGAGACGCTGTCCTTTGACCGTCAGTCTGCATGACCTTCTTGCAATACCTCTGATGAGCGCCGAACTCATGTCGAGGGCTCTGGATAACCCCACCATCGAGCGATTGCCTTTTTCGACCTCTTTCTCAATCGCATCGATCATTTCGGCGAGTTCCCCGTCGCTCTTGAACGTTATCATGATCAGGTCGCTGATATCCTTGACCGAACACTGAAAATTCGCATGTAACTTCGAATACGTCGTTGTATATTCCTTGTCTGGCGTTTTCCCGGGTTCCGGCATCCGCCACTGGCTTTCGATCAAGCCGCTCTTCCGCAGGATCTCGAGACTTGGCTTGACGTCCGCACCGGTGCTCTCTGAGAGTTCCTGTTCGGTCATCCATCCCTCAGATAATTTATCAAAGACTTCTTTGTGAGTATTCGAGCCGAAGGTTCGCAGCAACAATACCAAATCAGAAGGATCGTTTATGAGTTTTGTTCGCTTTCCCATCGGCACTGCCATAGTTAACTACCTACATCCTTGCCAGATTGTCCAGAAAAGCCTTCGCATCAGTCTCATCACCATGCACAAAAACAATATTCATTTCAATGTTCATTTCGATCACCATTTTGTCAAGCAACTTTCTTCTTGCACGAACCCTAATATTGTTTTCGGTGTACATGCGGCTTGTATCGCTGTAGTACAGATCATGACCGTCTTCGATGCGGGAGACCTTAAAACCCATTTTTGTCAGCGTGTCGGTGATATATGCCAGTGTGATATCAGCCTCGTATCGCCTTATGATCACATCGCACCTCTTTTTTGGGAAACGTCCGAATAATTTGGGGATTTAATATATCGGTTCAAGATCCTCGATGTGAGCAAACGCATCATCAAGCTGTCTCTTTGATTGCTCTCGCTTCCCCATCTCAAAACGAATCGCATCCGCGGCGGTAGCGTACAATTTCTCAAGTTCGGGCACCGAATTCAGAGTGAACAGCGATAAAACCTTTGGTCTGCCTTTTTTAATAAGAACGCCCTTGAAGACCTGCCCGACCTCTGTTGAGAGCTCCTCAACGGTCTTGGTGATCAGATCAAGATCAAGATACTTCTTGTCGCCCTTGATGATCAGCATCGCACGGGCGCCTTCGTTGTACACATTCGTGGGGAAGAGAAGCCCGCTTGGTTTGAAACTTCCAAGAATCGCAGACTTGATCGTGCCCTCCTTGCCCGCCTCGTAGTAGCCCATCGTCCCGATACCGATTCCACCGTTCATCACGGTCTTCAGGTCGCCGAGGTCGGTGACCATCAGCATCTCGCTGTTGAGCGCCTCGATCAGGAAGAGTATACGCCTTGCGACCGTGGTGTTGATCTTGTCATAAGCTGACTTGATGTCACCGGCGTATTTCTTCAGATACTGGTTGTCCACAAGCAGTATCCCATTGGGGCTCTCCTCGACGAGCTCCCGTATGCAGAAAGCCGTATTCTGCATGAAGATGGAACCCTCTTCCCTGAACGGGAGTACCGCGATGCAGATGATCTGGGCGTTGTATGCATTCTTTAGTTCCTTCACAAGAAGCGGCGCAAATGAGGACCCGCTCCCGCCCGCGGCGGATGTGATGATAAATATAAGATCGAACGATCCTCTTTTGTCGATTTCACTCATAATCATCTCTTTGTTGTCCTCAAAAACCTTCTTTCCGAGAGTGCGGTTTGCACCGACACCGTGCAGGTGCGGGACATGAAACCGATCCCTGGCAAGCGTATCTGTCAGTCCTTTCAAGTCGTTGATCGCGGTATTGATTGCAATCGTCTGGACCGATGCCGGAAACTTCTGACGCGAGTAGTATTTTGCAAACGTGCCGCCGCTTCCGAACGCCTCATGATTGACCGCATCAAGCACCCGGTTTCCGCATTGCCCGAGCCCGAGAATGAGTATGTTCAGCATATTATTCGTCTCTTACCTAAAATAAATATTCTCTGCGTCTTTTTATGAGCCATAACAGTAATAAGAGTATCGGAATCGCTGCGAGAATATATATGTAATATTTATCAAAACCTGACCGCTCTGCCCAGAACTCGGCACTCACGCTCGTTTCCTCATCAGCCCACATCACCTCCATCTCGATTACGTGCTTTCCGGGCTCGTAAGCAATCATCATGACCTCATATTCCTCGTAATCGCCGGGTTTGATCGATTCGTACACCGGATCGATTTCACCGTCTGCCACGCGCACATCATCAGGCAGATGGCTCTTGATGGTGACCCTGCCGGTGGTGGCGTTTCCGGTGTTGTCGATCCTGACAGTCGCCGGGAACCGATCACCGCAGATTATGACGTCGTCGTCAGACTCGATCGTGATCTCGATCCCGAGTTCTGGCACCAAAACCTCCTCTGCCACGATCACGAGCACGTTGCTTGAGGACTCGGATGAATACGACGCGCCTGACTCGCTTTTGTAATTAAGCAGGGCAGGGTCCAGTTCGTACGTCCCTGGCTCTGCCTCGACTATCTTGAGATCGTAACTGACCCGTTTCGTCGCGCCTGCCGCTATATCATCGACGGTGGCAGGGCAACCTTCCTTGTATGTCCCCTTGATTGCGGGTTCGTCCAGCTCGATCTCTGTCGCAGTCCCGTTTCCATCGTTCTTGATCTTGAATGTGACCTTGACCGTCTGCCCCTGCTGCACACTGGAAATATCAAGCGTTCTTGTGATCT
>JAUWHQ010000179.1 GCA_030605805.1 Methanosarcinales archaeon
GAGATAGAATGCGGCGTGTGCGTATTCGCTGAGGTCCGAGCCGACGATGGTTGCGCTTGAATCAGCGTCAAAGAAATCGGGATCGTTGTAGTTGTAATCCCGGTTTCCGTGGCACCGGTCATCATCGCAGACGCGCACCGTCCTCCTTGTGTGCGTGCCTGACAACCCGAAGAGGAGGGTATCATGGCAGAAGTTGCACAGTTCATCAGTGCTGACCGACCCACTGCTATCGAGGTCGAGACTCACCAGTTCAGATTCGCTAGTGGGGTTAAACGAGGAGCCTCCCCATGTTGCCTCCCTCCATTTACCGATGTTGCCGTCCCATAAATACGCGACATCGCCAAAATCATGCGTCCCGTCAGCAAAGTCCATCGTATATATCACCGAACCGTCGTACTCGATCCCGCCAACACTCATGTAAGTCGTATAATTCTTGTTGTTTGCCGCATTCTTGTGCGCCCAAACGGTCTGCGAGCCGTCCAGTTGACCCCAGACGTCAGCATGACACTTTGAGCATTTCGAGTTCATCTCGCAGACGTTGTAGAACGTGTGCTGCCCCGCAAACATGGAGAGCGTCCATGGAATCGCAAATAATGCAAGTGAGGCTACTGCAAGCATCATCCATAGATTTCTTTCTCTCATGATTCTGTACCAGGGCTTTTTTGTGTTGGCGGGCAGTTCAGGATCTTTAGAAAAACGTCATGCTCTCTGGACTTAAATGTTACCGCGGACTTGCGTCTTTGTGACGAAATTCACCGATCTCCCAACACTGCGCCACCTATAACTTTTTATGCATCGGTGACGCGAGTACTTTCGCATGACCAACTGGAAGGAAACACTGGAACGGATGGCACTGTCGCTTGGTATCTCGCTGTTACTGGGAATGATATTGATGGAGGTGCTCGGGCGGGGGCAGGAATTCCGGGACATGGTTGGCATGTGTATCAGTGTCCTGATAGGTCCGCTGGCAGACGTGTTACCGATCCACATAACGCTTCTTGTGATGGCTGCGGTCACAGCCCTATATGCATCGCTCATCCAGAAGTACACCATCGACTGGGAGTTGATGCGCTCTTTCAGTGAGAAGATGAAGGCGTTTCAGAAGGAGTACCGGGAAGCGCAGCTCGCAGAGAACAAACAGAAGCTCAAGAAGCTGGATGAGCAGCGTGCTGCCATGATGGGCGATCAGGGAAAAATGATGAAACAGCAACTCAAACCGATGGCGTACATCAGTATCCTCACGCTGCCGCTCTTCTTCTGGGCGATGTCGTTTGTGAGCGCCCATCCCGAGTTTGTCATGGTATTCCCGTTCTGGGGGGAAAAATCACTCATGGAGCCCGCTTTTGTAGGGGTCTTCTATTACTGGATCGTCTGGTACATGCTATGCTCGCTTCCAATCAGCCAGGTCATCAGGAAGGCACTCGACATCGGCGGAGTATGAGTTTCGGTGCTTCTGCTTTTTGGTACTTCCAAGTCGTTTCCGGATTCAAAACATAGCCGATAATTGCTTCTCTGCCCGGGATTTCACCTCATCGAACAAATTTCTCCCGTGTGCGTCGATTCCGACGATGAGCGGTCCGAAATCGTGCACATCAAGCACCCAGACCGCCTCTGCCATGCCCAGATCAAGCCAGCGTACATCGCGCACAACAATGCGGTCTGCTGCGACCACGGCGCACCCGCCGACAGCCGCAAGATACACGCACCGGTTCAGCATCGCATCAGTGACCGACATTGACATTCCGCCCTTGCCGATGATGGCATGTATGTCGAACCGCTTCAGAAGCTCTCTGGTCTGCGAATCCAGGCGGGCGCTCGTGGTCGGTCCTGCCGCAATTACATGCCATGATCCATCCGCCTCCTTCATGACCGGACCGCAATGGTAGATCACGGCACCATCCAGATCAAACGGGGTCTCCGATGTCTGCAATATTCGTTCATGCGCCCGATCTCTGGCTGTAACGACTGTTCCGTCCAGATGCACGAGATCACCTGCACGCAAGCAGAGGATGTCGGGCAGGGTAAGCGGAGTCCGCAGGTGGTGGGTGGTCATGGTGTTGTTTCTGGCACTATCCCTGATTAAAACATTGTTTATTGTTCACCGGCGGAGCTGCCGTGTCCGGACTAAACTAATAAAGATTGCACATTTTAGATAAATCGCGTGTCAAATCTCGCTCCTTCTCGATTCTTTCCATTCGATACGTCCTCCGAACACCTGTTTTGCCAGCACAACAACTCCGCATAGCGTGATCAGCCAGAGATGCCCGATCAATCCGAAGGTCTGGATAACAGCGCGGCGTACGCCGTATTTAGCCCACAGACGCACCCCATACAGCGGCGCAACCGGTGTGGCAAGAAACGCAACAAACGGCAGGGACAGCGCAAGGAACCATGCCAGTTTCTTTGATACGGAAATATCAGAGGTGATAAACGATGGCAGGTACGTGCGCAGCCCCTGATATGCGCCGGATAACCATCTAACCCGTTGGTTGAACAGATCTCTGATGGTGGACGGCGCCTGCTCTCCAACCATGGTATCTGGTGTGAAACCTCCGATAAAACCTGCGAGATATGATTTTTGGGTGAAATCGAGATCCTCGCACGATACTGACTCGTCCAGGCGATCGACCCGAATATCCCTCATAATTCTGATATTCAAGACCCCGATCATACCATTGAACTGGTTAAACCCATCAAATTTCTCAAACATCCGGTACACATCAGAAAAAAAGCAATATTCTGCAGCAATGGTCTTTGTTACGATATTTTCATCCTCGTTCGTGATGAAACGTGCGCCGCTTGCGATGATCACGTTCTTATTCGACCGCAGCACATCTGTGCACTCGATCAGGAAATTTCTGTCAGGGCGGCTGTCCACATCAAAGAGTGCGAGATAATCAGGTGCCTTTTCGTGTTTATGTGCATCAAGAGCGTCGTTGATCGCACCGGCACGGCGTCCCCGGTTGTTTTTGCGTGCGATCACGGTAATCGGTATCTCCTCAAGGAATTTCAGGCGATCGTCGTTTTCATCCTTGAGATCGATAACATAGATGGTCCTGACATCAATATCTCCCCTTTCAAGATCCAATATGCAATCTACGGATTTCTTAAGTACTGATATCGGTTCGAATGGTGCTACCGGCACGATAACATCCAGACGTTCCATATCTTATCCGCCTGACAGCAGAGTGATTATATCCGCGCCATATATCTCGCTTACGACCAGATTAAGCACGATGCCAATGAGTGCTCCTGTGACCAGACTGGTGATGATCCGGATCTTGATGATAAGAATTGCAGCTATGATTATCGATACGATCAAACCGATTCCCGAACCGGACCCGATCATGCCCAGAAGCCCAACCGATCCTGATATAAGTCCGAGCATCACTGAAACTGCGTTTATTCCAAATATGATTCCTATTATCACCCCGATTATGGTGAAGGTGTTACCGGACATGATACCACCCCTTGCATCAATTCAGATGCACCCGATCCCCTGTTGCCATGTAGATCACATTCTCACAGAGGTTCACGGCATGATCGCCGATGCGCTCGAGATACTTCGAGACGAAGAGCAGGTTCGAGATGCTGGCAAGCTTCTTCGGATCCTCGACCAGATATGTCAGCAGTTCCCTCCGCACCTGATCATACAGCCCATCGACGAGGTCATCCTGCTCGGCAGTCTTGTATGCAAGGTCGCTATCCGAATCCTGAAACGACTTGATAGCGGAGTTGAGCATCTCGCGCACCATATCTGACATGCGCGGGATGTCGATTAAGGGTTTTACGTGCGGCTCGCCTTTTGTGTATATCGTGACCCGTGCGATATCGACAGCGAGGTCACCCATCCGTTCGAGATCGATCTGAATCTTTAATGCTGTTGCAATCGTCCGCAGATCGACTGCCATCGGCTGCTGGAGCGCAATCAGCCTCAGGCACGACTTCTCGATGTCACATGCAAGATCATCCACCGCCCCGTCCCGCCCGATCACCAACTGAGCCAGCGACATATCATGGGCTTTGAGCGAAACAACCGAGTCATGGATGAGTACGTCAACCTTGCTGCCCAGTTCTACGATATTTTCTTTCAGTTTTTCCAGTTCGTGTTCGTACTGATTCCTAACCATTATAATCTCTTATTCTTATGCAGGTGATGGTATATTACTCTACTTGCTCGGGTGGGGTTGTCAACCTGAACATCGGTGTTGACGATGGAAGGGGTAGCCGGCATAGGCAATCTGTGATGTAGCTTCTTGTCGACAGACTGATTACACAAATTAAAGGTGTTTTTGGTCTACCCAGAAAATAATAAAAAGTCTCTCGCGGCTTTAGGTTTCTTAAATGGTCCGGAATTACCGCCGAAAACGCGGAGAAGAGTCGGGAAGTCTGCAAACTCTTGCGTTCACTTGGCGGTAAATTATGAGCCATGCACATCCCATATAAATCCGCGCCTGATAAGGTTTTTAACCACGATCTGCGAAGCGCAAATCAATTAATCTTGGCTTTAAGCATCAGGTGGTTCCAATCGGTTAATTTGCATCCGGTTCTGCAATTTCGCGAAAACCTCACCCCTTCGCCACCCCGATCGGCACGACCTGCGCCACCCTGCATGCGATCCCGACCTGATGCACGACATCCACGACCTCGTCGCTTGGTTTGTAGACCGCCGGCGCCTCCTCTGCAAGCACGCTTGGATGCGTAGCCCTGACAATGATTCCCTTTGCAAGCAGTTCCTTTTCGATTTCCTCGCCACGAAACTTCCTCTTCGCCGCTTTCCTGCTCCCTACCCTCCCGGCGCCGTGACATGCGCTCCCGAATGTGAGTTCCATCGCCTTCTCCATGCCGCAGAGAATGTATGACGGCGTGCCCATGCTCCCCGGGATCAGGACCGGCTGCCCGACGCTCCGGTATGCTTTCGGGACGTCGGGATGCCCTCTCGGAAACGCCCGGGTTGCGCCTTTCCTGTGCACGTAGACCATCTTCGCCTTCCCATCGATCACGTGTTCCTCGAGTTTTGCGACGTTGTGCGCCACATCGTAGACAAGATCCATTGTGACATCCTTGCCGAAGAACTGGTGAAACGTCTCCCGAACCCAGTGGGTGATCACCTGCCTGTTCGCCCATGCGTAGTTTGCGCCTGCACACATCGCTGTGAAGTATTCCTGCCCTTCCAATGATCGGACGGGCGCACATGCAAGCTGCCTGTCCACAAGCTCGATTCCATACTTCCTTGCCGCTTTCCCGAGCACCTTGAGGTGATCGGTGCAGATCTGGTGTCCTGCGCCCCGGGATCCGCAATGGATCATGACAGTAATGTCGCCCTCGTGAAGTCCGAATGCGTCCGCAATATCCGAATCGTAGATCTCACGCACACACTGTACCTCAAGAAAGTGGTTTCCGCTCCCGAGTGTGCCGAGTTGCGGTTTTCCCCGTTTCATCACCTTCTCGCTCACCTTGAGGTCTCCCGGAAGCTCGATTCTCCCGTTCTCCTCACAGTGCTCGAGGTCCTCCTCTACGCCGTAGCCCTCCTCGACCGCCCACTTTGCCCCGTCCTCAAATACCCGGCGCAACTCAGAGTCAGAGACCCGAAGCTTGCTCTTTGCACCAACGCCGGTCGGAACTGCGCGGAAGAGCGCATCGATCAGTTTCCTGATCTTCGGGCGGACGTCTTTTTCTGTCAGGTTCGTGCGGATGACGCGGACGCCGCAGTTGGAGACCACAAACGAATTCGCAACGAAGTTGTGATGCTTACTCTCTACCATGAAATCGTAGACGAAACCGTCGTATTCGATCTCTTCCATCGATTTTATTGAGTCCCAGACCATGCCAGATGTTTCGATAGCAGATTCAGACAGGAACGCATCGAACGTCTGGAAACCTGCCGGCACTCTGGGCTGGGTGCGCCGCCCCTCGTAGAGGGAGCGTTCGATAAACCTCTTATTGACGTGAGCGGACTGCAGGGTTGAACATATCGGTGAGAGTGCAACGCCTGATTCCCGCATCTGCACCGCCCTCTCTGCCACACACTCACGCTCGGCGATGACCTGTCCCTTCTTGCGCAGATACACCACAGCCGCGCATGCCAGATGCCGCCGCTTCTGGTTGTATTCAAATCCGACCCGGCTCCACAGTTTGATGAGATTATCAGGAGTCCCGTTGATCTGAAGCCTCAATCGGTACGATATCTCGCCGTTTTTGTTGGTATACTCCTTCCGTTTTCCGATCCGTGACGAGTCGATCCCAAAATCCGCAAGAAGCCGGGATATCTGGTCAAGAAACGCCTCGCCGTTCAAAATGATCTCTTCTCGCTTGTTCATAGAGAGAATGGCTGCATAGAAGTTGCATCCGTGTCCGGTCATGGTGGCTGGAGATGAGAGTTCCGCACCAAAGAACGATGCCAGGAAGAGTCGTTTTTGCCAGAGGCGGAGTTTAAACATCCATTCAGGAAGCAGATATTCCTGCGTGGTTCTGTTTCCGTGTGGGACGCCCATGCACCATAGAAGAGCTGCGAGACTCGATGATGTCACTTTAAAAGAATGTTCCTCACGTGTAAACGTTACTTTCGAATAATGCGTATTGATTTCATGATCGCGGGTTCTTGAGTAGATGCGTGAAGGCGTAAACCCCACTTTCTCGATATCCAGTCGGATCTCCTCCAGATCGTCAGGCATCCCGTAGAACCAGATCGTGCCTTTGTTTCCGGTGAAGTACATTGTCCCGTCGCCGAGAAGATAGCCCATGATCTTTAAGAGATACGGGAGCCTGTCGCTGTCAGCCGTAAGCGGTAGAAGGCTGCGTTTCTTCAGTTCAGAGACCGTCTGTTCCATATTTTTCTGATTAATATCCCGTGACCAGACATCTGCTTCGCTCACGATCACATCCTGGTCCGGTGCCTCGTATTCCACTCCCTTGAACGGGAATATCGCAATTCTCTGGTCTTGCTCATTGTTCTCTTTCTGCAAATCCTTTATCCGGACCATCCCGTTGGCGGTGTAGAGCGGGTGTTCTGCTGACGCCTTGATCGATTCGCCAGACTCGGTTCTGATCAGGTACATCTTTTCGCGGGCAGGAAGTTCCATAAAAGCGTCAATCCCGGTGTTTCTGGGCTTTGTGCCGAAGTTCATGCACTTGATGCGCTCGCAGTCCCACCGGATATCGAACTCACTGATCGGAACGGTGTAGCCGTGTTCATGCAGTATCTCTGCGTCTCCGGATAAGCAGTTAATGTCAAAACCGACCCCACCAGGGCTGATCACGCCATCTTCCGCATCGAATGCGGCAACGCCTCCGATCGGGAAGCCGTATCCGGGATGCGCATCTGGCATCGCCATCGAGTACTTCTGGATGCCGGGGAGGGTTGCGACGTTCACAGTCTGCGAGAGCGTCTCGATCTCCAGTCCTTTGAGCAATCTCGGCGACAGGAACAGTCGCCCGGGCACCCGCATCTTCTCCATGTAATCTGTGGGGATGTCCCAGATGTAGTCTGTGACTCTGGAGAGCTTCGGCATCTTCCTTTTCTGCTGCGTCGTCATGATGAACTACTCCCCGTACTTGTTCAAATGAGTTGTGGTTGTTTCGAAGAGACGTTTTATCATCTTCTTGTAACGGTTCCGTTCCGGGAAAAGATTTATTGCGGAATAAACAGCACAATTACACAACAGCAGGATGAAAAATTTATTTTCAGGAGCCGGATAGGCAGGATAGACTGATATGATCTTCCCACCAGAATACAAAGCCGTCGGCGTGATCCGCACCGACAGGACGCTATCTGTTGCGCACGGTGAACTCCTGCGCCGTAAGACCGGTCAGACCAGAGAATCCGAGGTGTACTTCCTCTCACAGTACCTGATCGTCTTTGCATCCGATGGCTGCGCGGTCTACGCCGTAACAAGCGAGGGAGAGGGGTTGTTCAGGAGAGTGACATCGTTAACATGCATTTCATCGGGAGACGAAGTCGTACAACACGACGAACCGGTAAACATGCACAACCGAACCCTGCTTGTAAAAACAGCCCGTGAATACTGCACAGACACGGTGAACACCGTCATCTTCAGGAGTGTGGACCAGCATCTCACATTCGTGCACAGACCGAACCTCTGCGACCTCATCGAGATCGATGTGATCGATGTGATCCCACCTGTTCCGGGCTGGCTCGTGTACATGGTCGGGCAGCTTGGCGACTGTCTGCTCGGCGAACTCGGCGTTACATTCACACACAACATCCTGGATCTGAGGCAGTTTGAGGGCGAGGATTCGGTTTTTCCCTGCTTCACATCGGGGCTCTCCGGAAGGTATCTTGACAGCGAGGAGATAACTGAGCCCGCCACCCTGATCGGGTGCGACATCTCGAAGATGATCATCGACCAGCAGTTTCCCGACCTGAACTATAAATTTATCAACATCTGTTCACAGACCGGGGGGGCATACAAGATCACAAAACCATTCATCGCACGGTGCTGCCAGTCCGAGCGGGCTGGGCTCGTCGAGATTAACGGCATCGATGGCGTGGTTGTGCACTGGGCAGCCTCTGGCTACGAGGTGGCAGATGCACTGCGGAATCTGGTTCAAAGGCTACGGTCACGACCATGATCATTGGAATCACGGGCACGCCCGGAACCGGAAAGACGTCGGCGTGTGCTCTTCTGGGAGGCGTGCTCGATCTGAATGAACTCATCAGGGAAGAGGGGCTCTATTCAGGCGTTGACGATGAGCGGGGCTCTCTGATCGCTGATATGGACGGGGTGTACGATCGCATCTGTGAGATTGCACAGGGCAGGGACGGGAATCTCGTAATCGAGGGGCATCTCTCGCACCATGTCTGCGATCTTGCGATCGTGCTCCGTCTCTCGCCTGACGAACTCGAGCGGCGTCTTAGGAAGCGGGGGTATTCCGGGGCAAAGATTTCGGAGAACGCGGAGGCAGAGGTGGTTGACGTGATCCTTGTCGAGGCGGCAGAATGGTGTGACCGGGTGTATGAGATCGATACGACCGGTAAAACGGTGGAGGAGGTCGCTGATACGATCCGGGAGATTCTCGATTCGATCGATCGCGGAATCTGGATCGAGGGATACGAGCCGGGCTCGGTTGACTGGAGCGAACACTTTATATGAGAACCAACAAAGTGTTGTATACAATGAACGGCGAGACGAACGATAATCTGCCAGAGAAAGAGCATGAAGAGCTGATAGATGGTGATCTGCTTGGCGGAATTGATATCGAATCGACAAGGGATCTCGAGGTTCCGCAACTGCTCATCGATCAGGTGATCGGGCAGGAAAGTGCCAGCGCAATCATCAAGAAAGCAGCACAGCAGCGGAGGCATGTGCTGTTGATCGGGACTCCGGGCACAGGAAAGTCGATGTTAGCTCAGGCAATGGCTGAATTGCTGCCAAAAGAAGAGTTGAAGGATATTCTTGTTTATCATAATCCGGAAGATGGAAATAACCCAAAAATACGCGAAGTTAAAGCTGGTAAAGGTACACAGATCGTCAATGCCCACAAATTAGAAGCCCAACGGAAGGCGCAGATACGAAACACGATTTTACTGGTAATCGGATTTGCAATCCTCATTTACGCAGCATCCCTTGGCGGAATGGCTCTGCTGTGGGGAATTCTTGCTGTTTTGCTGATTATGGTGATCGGCAGGCAGTTTGTGCATGGCGAGAAGGGGCTCGTGCCAAAGCTGCTCGTGAACAACAGGGATCGCGATTCGGCGCGATTCGTGGATGCAACAGGCGCGCACGCAGGTGCGCTGCTTGGTGATGTGCGGCACGACCCATTCCAGTCAGGCGGGCTCGAAACACCATCTCATGACCGTGTGGAAGCAGGCGATATCCAAAAGGCGCACAAAGGAGTGCTGTTCATCGATGAGATCAATATCCTGCGCCCCGAATCCCAGCAGAGCCTGCTTACGGCGCTGCAGGAGAGAGAGTATGCGATCACAGGGCAGTCAGAGCGCAGTTCAGGCGCTCTTGTCAAGACGCAGCCGGTCCCATGCAACTTTATCATGGTCGCCGCAGGAAACCTGGATGCCGTAGAGGGCATGCATCCCGCGCTCAGGTCAAGAATCAAGGGATATGGCTATGAGATCTATATGCGTGATTCGATGGACGATACCCCTGAGAACCGCCGGAAACTCGTTCGGTTCGTTGCCCAGGAGGTCGACAAGGACGGAAAGATTCCTCACTTCGATCAGAGTGCCGTTCGGGAGATTTTGCGCGAGGCAAGAAGACGGGCTGGGAGAAAAGGGCATCTCACACTGAAATTGCGTGATCTCGGCGGTCTTGTCAGGGTTTCTGGCGATATCGCACATGCGGAAGGCGCACCGGTGGTGACTGCGGCTCACGTACTCGCTGCGAAGCGGATGTCCAGATCAGTTGAACAGCAGCTTGCAGACCAGTATCTTGAGCAGCGCATGGACTACAAGATGTACCACAAGAAGGGTGCAGAGATCGGAAGGGTGAACGGACTCGCCGTGATGGGCGGAGATTCGGGAATTGTCCTGCCGATCATGGCAGAAGTGACTCCTGCGCTATCCAAGAACGAGGGAAAGCTGATTGCAACTGGGATGCTTAAGGATATCGCAAAAGAAGCCGTTCAGAACGTTTCAGCCCTCATCAAGAAGGTTACAGGCAAGGATACCTCAAACATGGACATCCATGTCCAGTTCATCGGCACGTACGAGGGCGTGGAGGGCGACAGCGCATCGATATCCATTGCAACAGCGGTCATATCAGCGTTTGAGGAGATCCCCATCGATCAGTCGATCGCGATGACCGGCTCGCTATCGGTGAGGGGTGATGTGCTCCCTGTCGGAGGCGTCACCTACAAGATCGAGGCTGCGGCGCAGGCAGGCATCAAGACCATAATCATACCGAAAGCAAACGAGGACGATGTCCTGATCGAGGATGAGTACCGCGATATGGTGAAGATCATACCGGTCTCGAAGATCAGCGAGGTGCTGGAGATCAGTCTGGTAGGAAAGGGGAAGGAAGGCTTGCTCGATACGATCAAGCGGTTCTCA